>JAITDK010000149.1 GCA_031282605.1 Oscillospiraceae bacterium | reverse complement strand
TGCGATTTTCTAAATTTGGAATTGCTGTGCTGAGCTGTAACGCGGAATCCCTCTCATTTTTCGCGCGCCCGTCGCAAGAGTGTTGACAAGATCTGTCAAACGAGTATATAATACAAGCCGCAAAGGAGGTTTATGCAAATACGCGGCGATTTGATCGACTTGATTGGTATGAATGAATGCCGCGGCGTATTATCCGTCAATTCACCGATTCGCCGAATGAAAAGCGTAATGCCGCGCGAACGAGGGAGTCCGCATGAAGCCGATCGACGGTCGCTTCCGGCTGGACTGTTCAGGCAGAATGACAGGCAGAATGATTCAAGCGTCGCAGGGAGGATTATTTATGAAAAAGGGGTTATGTCTGATCTTGTGTATGGCTATGCTGACCGGTTGTATCGCCGCGGCTCACGCGGCGGTGGTGTTGGACGAGGATCAGGCACTCCAGTACGTACTGGACGAATTCGAAAAGATCGCCGCCATTCCGCGTCCATCGAGCGGGACGGACGCAATCAGCGACTACCTGTATCAGTGGGGGTTGGATCACGGCTTCGCTTCCGTTCAGGATGAAGTGGGCAACGTGATATGGGATGTTTCCGCCACGCCCGGCTATGAGGACGCGGCGCTGACGGCGCTGCAGGCGCATATGGACATGGTCGTCGTGTCGGAGAAGCCCGGTTGGGACGGCGTTGTGACGCTGATTCTGACGGAAGACGGCATCTTGAAGGCGGACGGAACCAGCATGGGCGGCGACGACGCGATCGGCATCATATCCGCCATGTACCTAGCGACTAACGAGGCCGTCGTGCATGGCCCCCTGCGCGTCATACTCACGATCAACGAGGAAGGCGGCTCGCCGTCCGGCGTTGGGAATCTGGATCACGCGGTCGTGGAGGACGCGGCTTACCTGGTCAACATTGATTCCGAGGACTATGGGACGGTCACGGTTTCCGCCTGTGGATTCGGCGGATATGTATTTTCCGGCGAACTGGCCTGGACGGACGTCGATCCGGAGGGCAAGGTGGCGTACGCCATCGACCTGAACGATCTGGCGGGCGGGCATTCCGGCGTTGATATTCACAAAAACCGCGCCAACGCCATCAAGGCCGTCGACTATTGCATGGCGTGGGCCAAGTACAACGGCATTCAGGTGCAGCTATCTTCGTTTACAGGCGGAACAGGCATGACCGCCATACCGAAGGTCGCCAACGCCGTGATCGTGTTCGACGCCAAGGACGAGGCCTTGTTCGCGGAGCTTATGGACAAGACGATCGGACTGTTCGGGGATCAGTTCGACCGCACTGAAGCGGGATATTCGTTTGCCTACGCGCCGGTCGACGTCCCGGAAAAGGCGCTGTCCGTCGAAGAATCGGCGAAGCTGATCGACCTGGTCGCCGCGGTCGAGGATGGGGTTAACACGATCAGCCAGCGTTACCCTGGAATTACGGAGACGTCGTTCAACGTGGGTACGGTGAGCTTCACTAGCGACAGCGACCAGATGTTCTTCATGGTTCCCATGCGGCTTAGCAGCGCGTGGCCGGCTCTGCTGGCGAACATGCAGTTCACGGCGATCGCCAACGCGTTTGGTTATACAATGTCCGTATCGGACGACGTGAACCTGGGATGGGTGGAGAAAGAGGACGACATCATCGCCGAGTACTACGCTCAAGCGTTCAAAGAGTATACCGGCGAGGATTGCGTTATAACGGCGGTGCACGGCGGACTAGAATGCGCGGATTTCGCCGAGTGGAACGATAATCTGCAGATTATCTCCGTAGGGCCGTCGGTCATCGGCGCGCACTCGACCAGCGAACACATCCCGGTAAATACCATCGTACCCACCATCGGCAGCATCGGCACGCTTCTGGGCTATATCGCAGAAGGTGCGTTGGATTAATAAACCCTGAAGCCAAGGGGAACCGCTGCTTTCGCGGCGATTCCCCTTGGTTTACCTTCACGAGGGCATACGAAATGCTCTCCGCTTGTTGCAGGTATTCAGTTTTTGCATTATGGCGCTACATACGCTCCCTGAACGCAGAACTCGTAGTCGTCAGTCGCACCGGTGGTCATATCTTTCACGTTCAGGACGAATGACGCTTTTACGCTAGCTGGCAACACGTTTGTGATAAAGTCGCACACAGCTGGGTACAGCTGCCCGTTATTTGGGTGTGGTGAGCTCCAGTTGCCGTAAGTTTTGCCCGATGTGTCAATATACTCATACCAAATATACGGGCCATAAAGTGCTTCTGCGCTCTCAAGCGAGAACCTAAGCAGATGCCTCATCAAACCGTTTGGATTAACGAACGTGCCCTCGATATTCAACCCTGCAGGCATAGCCGGAGGAATCGCACAGAAGTCAGCCTGAGTGAAACATCCACTGTGCTGAGCCATAGTGAATTGGAATCTCCGAAGCACTGGATCATCCGATGTGCAATACGTTTCACGATTTCCCGTCGTATTAGTGCCGGTACCCGGATCATAGCCATTCCAAGTGTAGAAATTGGCATAAGCGGTTTCTGCGGCTCCAATATGATCATCATGAACAACTTTTATACTATGATCGCCTTTGGCGAGCAAGGGCAGAAGATCGCGCTCGAAGCACCATTTGCCAACGTTATCGACAGTAGTGCGTCCAATAAAACCGCCGTCGATCCTTAGCGTGACCTCAGCACCGGGCAAGCCCAGACCGCAGACCCGGCACAGAAACTCCGCCGAACCGCCGCGCGGGTTCGTCAGATAGAATATAGACGGCCAATCGCAAAATCTATAAGAAGGCTGCAAATTAATACAACTACATTTCGTATTCGTATACATACTACACGTCCTGTTCTTGATTTGATTATTATAGGGTGATGAATGTGTGGTTATCGGATTATCCATCGCTAAATTGTCATACGCGGCCATGCCGCCGCTTGAGATGGGGGACTTGTCGTCCGGTGTCCATATTGTGAACCCGGTTTATACTATGCGCGCCGCGCGTATATGTGCGCGCCGCCGCTTCTCTTAATGCGGGTGGGTTGACGCGCCGGCGAGAGGCGGATGAGGGATGCTCAAATTTAGCTCGTCCGAATTGGTTATAAGCATGTACGAACAGCTGTAGGACAGCTTTCAATGTGTCGAGGCTGCGGTAAAAACAGCGGCTGCGACGCGCCAAACCAGGTATATAGTGGCGTAAGTCAGCGTTGACGTCTTACACTGTGAATGTGTCGCTTTT
>JAITDK010000009.1 GCA_031282605.1 Oscillospiraceae bacterium | reverse complement strand
GACCCTGCGAAGGGCTATCCGCCCTTTCGAATCCTGACCAGGCTTCGCCTGGACCATCGTGATACACATTCTACCGGCTTCGGATTGCCGGTTGTACCTGGATAGTCTGTTCCGTAGCGCAACCCTTCCCCCGTTCCCCCGTTTCAAGCCCCGGGGGAGGTCGGGAGGGGGTCGTGAGACCCCTTCCCGATCGCGCGGATGCGCCTTGTCGCCTTCATCCTACGCGTGTATAAATCCTGCTCCCTATCCTGACACGCTTCGCCGCCCCACTCTCATCCATGAAAAACTGATACAAATCCCATCTATCCCTTATCTTACCCGGCTCCTCCGCCGCAAACTTGGTCGTCCCGCAGAATAACAGCCGCTTTGCCCCCGCCTCACATACCGAAACCAACTGTCCATCGCGTAACTCTATCACCGCGTCGTCCGCGAACCGCTCGTCTTGATGATACCGCCCCGCATATACCCCCGGCTCAACCGGCGCGCTGTCCGGCTCCGGCCAGAAATAGTAACTGGAATCCGGCGAATACCCCAGCATCGCCGAAAACACCGCCGCCAGTAACGGCGATATCGGCGCATCCTCCCAGTTGCACAGCACAGCCGCGCTGATCCCGTCGCTCCCCTTTACAAACCCGCCCTTCGTCGCCACTCCATGCAGCCCACCCGCGTGCTCCACTATCCGGTAATCCTTGCCGCCCGCCCTGAACGGATGCTTCATCAACCCGTAACAGTAGCTCGTATCATACGGCAGCTCCGGAAACTTCGCCCCATACAGCGTGCCCGCACCTGGCAAAACCTCCCGACCGCCAACCTTGCCTCCATAACACAGCGCCTCGTAGAACCTGGCCATATCCCCCGCCGTCGACTTGATCCAGCCCGCGCCGCGGTATGGCGGCGCAACATCCCACGCCGTGTCGGACGTAAACCCGCCATCATCCTTCTTGTTGAACAGTTCAGTCAGCGTACCCAGCTTCGCCGCTTCCGTCGCGTCCAAGTCCAGTATCGAACGCGTCATACCCAGCGGGCCGAATACCTTCTCGCTTAGAACATCTTCCAGCGGCTTGCCCGCCGCCCTATCCACCGCCGCTGACAGCAGCGCGAACGAATCATTCGAATAACTGTTATACATGCCCGGCAATCCCAGCGGCTGATAATCCCCGTCCCTAAAGTAATCTACTATGTCCTGAAGCGTCGCGACCTTGCTCGTCGCTTCCTGACGGCGCTTGTCCAGCGTTTCCACGCGTTCTGGCGTCGCGTCCGGCTCCGGCGTGTGGAACGTCAGGCTCCACGCCAGCAGCGGCAGCGGCGGCACGCCGCTGGAATGCGTCGCAAGGTGATGCAGCAGCAGCGATTCTGGCGGCATGTTCTTCACGCGCAGGCCTGGTATATACTTCACAGCAGGATCCATGAACGACGCGCGACCCTCCGCCTCCAACGCCGCCAGCGCGGCGCATGTCACACCCTTGCTCATGCTCGCTATGCCGAATATCGTATCCGTCGTCATCGGCGTGCCTCGATCGTCACGCACGCCGAACGCCTGTTCCCAGACCAACTCGCCGCCTTGACGAACGGCGACCGTTACGCCGGGGAGTTTCTCCTTTTCGATATAGTCGATAAAAAATTGCTGCAGGCCTTTGATCTTCTTAGATAATGTGTCAGATAACGCGCCGGTTTGCGGCAATCTGGTTCACCTGCCCCCTCTTTTCAATCCACGCCTCGCGATTTATTTCAATCCACGCCTCGCTTGCTCGAGTCGACGCTTTCTGCGAAGGCCTTGAGTCCCACGCCCGCCTCGCATAACGCCGCGCGTATACGCTCCACGAACGCCAGCGCCTTCGCGCCGTCGCCATGCACGCAAATGGAATCCGCCGTTATCGCTATCGTCTTACCCGTAACGCTTTCGACCGTGCCGTCCCTCACCATCTGAACGACACGCCTCACCGCCTCATCCTCGTCGTGGATCATCGCGCCAGGCTTACCCCGCGCGACCAAACTTCCGTCGTCCTCATAGCCTCTATCCGCGAATACCTCCCGAGCCACTCTAAGCCCAGCGTCCAGCCCGGCCTTGACCATCTCACTGCCTGACAGCGCCAGGAACACCGCGTCCGGACTAACCCTGGCTATCCCCTCGCAGATAGCCCTAGCGAAGCCATACTCCGCGCCCGCCCGATTATACAGCGCTCCATGCAGCTTCACATGCGTCATCCTGCCCCCCTGCGCGCGAGTCATCCCTTCAACCGCCGCGACCTGGTATCTAACATACGCGTCTGCCTCGTCCGCGCTGAGCGCCATCGCCCTGCGCCCGAATCCCTGCAGATCGGGATACCCCGGATGCGCCCCGATAGCCACGCCGTTCTTTATGCAAACGTCAATGGCGCCGCGCAGCACGACCGGATCCCCGCCATGCATACCGCACGCCAGGTTCGCCGTCGTGATCAGCGGGATGATATGATCGTCGCCGCCGATCTTGTACGCACCGAAACTCTCGCCTAAATCGCTGTTCAGATCAACCGTCTTCGACATAATCATTCCCTCTGTTGCACCTCTGTCACACCCTCAGCGCCGCGTTTCGCACGTCCGTCACCAGCATATGCCCCGGCGCGTGAGTGATCGCTATCTCGGGCTTCGCGTTCAATACCGCCACTTGCGGCGTTACGCCGCACGGCCAGAATACGGGTACCTCGCCGGGATTGATGGTCACAGACTCGCCGTAGTTCGGCGCGCCTACGTCCGCTATACCGATAAGCGACGGATCCCCTATGTGCACGGGCGCGCCGTGAACGCGCGGCATCTGGGCTGTTACGCTGACCGCGCGCGGTATCAGCGCGTACGGTATCGGCCTCATGCTCACCACCATCGTGCCTGAAAACACCCCCGCCGGATCACACGGTATATTCGTCACGTACATCGGAACGTTGCGGTTCTCCTCAATGTTGCGCACAGGCACGCCCGCCTCAATCAGCGAGGATTCAAACGAGAAACTGCAACCGATATGGAAGCTGACGAAATCATCCCGCCACAGTTTCACTACGTCGGTCGGCTCCTCCGTCAGCACGCCGTCACGGTAGACGCGGTACTTTGGGTAATCGGTCGCCGTATCCGCGCCGGGAGCAATCTTGCGCAGCAGGCGTTCGCCCGCCTCAGTCACCTCAAGCAGCGGTATCGCCGTAGGATTGCGCTGCGCGTACAGCAGGAAATCGTATGCGTACCGCTGGGGCAACACGACCAGGTTCGTTTGAGCGTAGCCGGGACACGCGCCGGACGTCTGCCCCGTATGCAATCCCGCGCGCACTGCTTCACGAAACGCGCGCGGCGTCAGTTCAGTATTCATAATAACTCAACCGCCTCGTATCCTAAATCCCAGTATCTGCGTGACGCCCGAATGCTGATCCTCTATGCGCCGTATCTTCAACGCCGTCTCCGTCCATTCTAACGCGCTCAGCCGGCGCGCCTCGCGCATAGACGTCCTCCTGAAACGCACCTTCTCGCCCGGACGAACCTGCGCCATGATCGGCATATCCGCTTCAATCACGACAAACGGTTTTGCGTAACCGCCTATCGTCTGACGATCCGCCAGCAGGACTATGGGCTGTCCGCTGTTCGTAATCTGGATCGCTCCGAGGGGTATCCCGTCCGACAGTATGTCGGAACCCTTCTCGCTCGTGAACGCCGGGCCATCCAGCCTCACGCCCATCCGATCCGACTGGGAAGACACGACGTATTCCGCGCCCAGAAATTCATGGATGGCCGGTTTGCTGAACCGATCCAGCTGCGGTCCGTCGGCGACGCGCACAACCCACGGCTGATCCGCCGCCGGATGAATCATCGACGGGTTCACCTTGACCCCCGCCTTGACCCCCGACCCGACAACCGACATCGGCAGTACGTCCCCGGCGCGGAGTTTTCGCCCCTCAAATCCCCCGAATCCGCACTTCAGATGCGTCGAGCGACTGCCCATAACCCTCGGCACGACGAATCCCCCCGCGACCGCCAGGTACGCGCGGCATCCCGTCGTCGCGAAACCGCACCTTAGTTCGTCGCCCGCGCTAGCGCGTATGGATTCGTAGGCGTTGATAGGCTGTCCGTTCAACGTCAATGGCATGGCCGCTCCGGTCACGGCGAATACGGTATCCGTCCGGAATACGGCGGCGACTCCCAGCAGCGTCATTTCAAGCGCGGCGGGCGCGTCGTTTCCGTAAGACGCGTTGCCAGCCAGCGCGTTCGCCAGACGCACCGCCGTTTGATCCAGCGCGCCGCTCGGGCAGACGCCGCCGCCCAGCATCCCGAACCGACCCATATCCTGCACGGTCGTCAGCGGGCCGGGCGAGAGTATCTCTAAACCAACGACGCCGCTCATGGTCTCGCCTCCGGTTTAATCCCCTCAAGCCTCGCGTATTCCTCCGACGATATGGGTATGAACCGCACCCCGTCGCCGGCCGCCAGCAGCACGGGCTTGCTGGAGTTCACGTCGTACAGCCTGCGCGGCGTTCGTCCGATCAGCCGCCATCCGCCAGGTGAATCCAACGGGTACACGCCTGTCTGATTACCGCCTATGCCTACCGAGCCTGCGGGTATCAGCGCGCGCGGCGTGGAAAGGCGCGGCGTGGCCAGTTCATCGGGTAATCCGCCCAGGTATGGAAATCCCGGCATGAATCCGATCATGTACACGCGATACACCGCCGCGCTGTGACGGCGCACAACCTCTTCGGCGGTAAGCCCGGTATGCGCCGCCACGTCGTTCAGATCCGGACCATACGCGCCGCCGTAACAAACGGGCAGCTCGACTATGTCGGACGGAGCGGACGCGGAAACATCCGTCGAGAGCGAGCGCAGCCGCCGCGACAGCTGCCTTTTCACGCTGCCTTCGCCCACGCGCATCGGGTCGAACAGTACCAGCAGCGACCGATACGAAGCGGTGGATTCTATCACGCCCGGAATGGGCTTTGCTGAAAGAGACGCGGCGAGACCGACGACCTTCGCGTTAACCGCGGGATCGATGGTTTCGCCGCATTCCACAACCAGCGCGCGTTCGCCCGCTGGCAAGAACCTTATGCGTTCACTCATTGTCTCTCTTGATTGGTCTCGTTGGGGCTATAGGCCTTGCCGGGTTTGTCGGTTTCATAAAAGCCTCGCGCTATAACGTCCTCGAACCATGGCGCGCATGTCTGCTTCAGGCTCAGCGCGGATTCGACTAGACGGCGCATCAGATGCACCAGCGTCATGTTGAAGTCCGCGTCGAATCCGTCTATCGAGGGATTCAGGTCGCCGTACATGTTAACCATTCCGGCGCGGGACGCGGCGACCATCGCCTCCCGCTGGATTGCGGCCGAGTGCAGCAGCGCCGGGGATTCAGTCAGATATGCCATGGCCGCGATCACGGCGTTCATGCCCCAATCGGATACCGTCGCCGTCAAAGCCGTGTCCGCCGACGAACCCGCGATGATACAATCCCTGCCCAAGCCCCGGCTCGCGCGCGGTATATAGGCGTCCAGGTGATCCGCAAACGCGCCCATACCGATCTCGTTGCCCAGATCGCCTATAGCGAACGTGGGTATGCCTTCCTTCTGCGCGAGGTTGAACAGCGCCTCCGACTTGGCCTCCAGATCGGTCACGTCAAACCCCATGGACGTATGATAGCACCCCTCGGAGTTCGCGCCTGCGGCCTCCGTCGCGACTACGGCGGACGGCCTGCCTTCCGCCAGTATCGACTTCGCAGCGGGTTCGGCCAGCTCGACGTCTGTCGGGAAGGCGATTACCGCAGTCGAGTGCGGGTATTTCAGCGTCTGTTCGACGCTTAAATAGCTGTGCAATCCCAGCGCGCCGGCCAGCGCGCGGGCGGCCTCTACGCACGCGTCAGGGACGATGATCGCGCTCTTACGCCCCAGCGCATTTAACGCCCGAGCCAATAGCGCCGCGCCCACAATCCCGTCCATCTCGCCATGCCTGTGCGGCAGCAGTACGAACCCCGTTATGATGTGAACCAACCCGCCCTTGGGCGCGGCGTTCAGCAACCGCTTGGCGAACAGGGTGGATACAGGTTCGCCCGCGCGGGCGCGCGACGCCGGATACAGTATCCGGCACACGCCATACCCGCGCGGATCCAGGTTCATTAAATCGTCCAGGTTCTGGCCGACGTTGCGTTCAGTCAGTTCCGCCTGAGTCATTGTTTGAGTCAATGATATCACCCTTTACGATTACGCTGTTACGCTTTCGCCGCGCTTGACGGCCGCCGCCTTTTCAGGCTGCTGGGTATACTCGAAGAACTCGATCATCGCGGCGTCCTGGATTCTCTTGAGCAGCGCGGGCGCCTTGCCACCGACAGGCTTCCCGTCGATCGACTTGAGTCCCACGCCGAACGTCGACGCGCTGGATACCATCACCTCGTCCGCGTCCATCATCTCGTCGACCGTGAACGCCTCCTCAAGAACAGGGATGCCCAATCCGTCGCACAGTTTGCACAGGTGCTTGCGCGCGATGCCGGGCAGTATCAGGTTATCCAGCGGTGCGGTGCGGAACACGCCGTCCTTTAAGATGTGAACGTTGCTGTGCGCGCACTCGGTCACGCGCGGTCCGCGATGGAATATCGCCTCGTCCGCTCCGGCCTGCTTAGCCTTTTCGGCGGCCAGCACGTTGGGCAGCAGGTTCAGCGTCTTGACGTTGCACATCAGGAACCGAGTGTCCTCTACCGTTATCGCCGTCTCGCGGTGATCCAGATCGACCAGCGGGAACGGGCGGATCATTACAAACAGGTTCGGCTTCACTCCGACGGGGTATACATGGTTGCGGTTCGCCGTGCCGCGCGTGGCGTGCCAGTACACCTGCGTCTGGGGTGATCTGACCTTCTTTGTCAGATCGCGCAGCAGCTTGTTCAGCTCGTCCTTCGACTGCTCGATTTGGATATCGACCAGGCGCGCGCTGTTGTAAAACCGATCGATGTGATCCTCCAGCGCGAACGGGATGTGGTTCCCGCCGCAGGTCGCGTCGTACACGCCGTCGCCAAACCAGTGCGACCGATCGTTGAATGGAACCATGACCTCGTCTAGTTCGCCTATTACTCCATTAAAGTACGCGAGGGTTTCCATGTGTCATCCGCTCCTTTTTAATGTGGTTGTGGTCAGAGGGGTCCAACCTTACGCAGCGCGTCGTTCAAACTCATGATAACGCCACCGCGCCGCGCCGGCGTAGTCCCCGCGTGCTCCATCGACGAGAGGATGGATTCCTCGACCGCGCTTACCATCGCGGCGAAGAACGTATCCATTATCGATTCCGGCAGCGCTTGAATCACTCGCGGTTCGGCGGGCGGATCGTGCGGCGCGCGGTTCGCCGTTGAAAACGCGACGGCTATCTCGCCGCTGCCGTTGCCCGTGTAGCCCCCGGTTCGAGCGATGCCGGATTGCGCGCGCTTGGCCAACCGGGTCAGCTGCCTGTCAGACAGCGGCGCGTCAGTAGCCGCGACGATTATCACGCTGCCTCGATCCTGTGTTTTGCCGCTTAAGCCGCCAGAATCGCTTGAATAAGCCGAGTCGCCTGAATCCCCGCATTCGTCGCGCGGCTCCGCGCCGCCGAACGGATGAAGCACGGCGGCGCGGTCGTTCTCAAGTGCGGCGGTGATCGCCTCTCCGACGGCGCAGCCCGCCAGCGTCAGATCGCACAGCGAACCGAAGTTAGTCATCGCCAGGCATCCCAAGGTATAACCCGCGCCGCCGACCTGGACAATCCTCGACGCCGAGCCGATCCCGCCCTTCAATCCATAGCAAGTCATGCCGCTGCCCGCGCCGACCGCCCCTTCCGCGAACACGTCCCCGGCGGACTCAGCCAGCTTGATCGCCCGCGTTACGTCCTCCGCAGTGACGGCCATGGCGCGCAGGTCGCTAATGGGGCTGTCGTTGCACTCGAGCACTATTGGATTCACGGTGCCGGTCGTCTCGCCGATCTCCGGGGTAATGTCCAGCATGTACCGCGCCGCGCCGATGAATCCCGCGCCGACCGAAAGCGTGTTGGTCAGCACGATCGGGGTCTCCAGCGTGCCCAGCTCGGCGATCTGCATCAGTCCGACGCTCTTGCCGAAACCGTTTATCACGTGTGCTCCCGCCGTGAACTTCTCCCTGAACGGATGACCCGAACCAGGCATGATTACGGTCACGCCCGTGCGCACCGCCCGGCGCGGTTCGTCCAGCCTGCCGCGAATATCCACATGCGCCACCCGGACGCCGGGTACGTCGGTGATCAGGTTCAGCGGCCCGCGCCTGAACCGCGCGTGCAGCCCATCGGTCAATGGAAAAGGAAACGACGCCGTCAATCCCATATCGTCCTCGCGTGTTTCGCGTGTTTCGCGTGTTTCGCGTATTTATAGAATGAACCGGAACGCGGCCATTACGTCGAGCCAATCATCGGCGTCGAAACGTATCGTCTTCTCGTCGACGCGTTTCGCGCCGGGATACTGGCTGTTCTTGAGCGCCTTCGCGTGGGTGGTGTATCGTATAACGACCTCGAACGCGTCCGGCAGCGGCGCGAGGCAATCCTTCTTATGCTGATCAAGCGACGCGACGGCGTTCTTCATACCGTCATGGATGCGTTCGGCGGCGTCCGTCGGGTGCAGGCTGATCGACGCGCCGCCCCTGCCCTCGCTGACCGCGACCGTGGTCAGTCCGGGTATCCACGCCTTTGAAGCCTCGCACAGCGCGCGGTCGCCGCTAAGGAATATGACGGGAATGCCCAGCCGAGCCGCGTACAGGCTATGGATCATGAACTCGCTGGCGCGGCGGCCGTTTACGAATATCTCGTATATCGAGCCGTTCATTGTATGCGCGAGCGGGTTGCCCTTATCATAGGCGGGCGAATGATATCCGGTGCACGCGAACGCGTCGAACGAACCGAATGTCTCGCCGCTGGCCGGGTCGACGAATCCTCCATCCAGCGCATCGGCCATCGAACCTATCGCGCCGCTCCAGTCGCGGTGGATCATCACGCCGCGCGGCAGTTCCAGCGGGATCAGGTTGCGTCCCGAATCGTGCGCGTCCTTAACGAGTATGGCCGACGCGCCGGATTCTTGCGCGCCGCGACACGCGGCGGCGACCTCGCGGCTCATCTGCTCGCGGAAGTATTGGTAGAGCGCACCGCCCTTATCGGCGTCGGTTTCGTCCCAGTGCGCGATCCCGGCGGTGCCCTCGATGTCGCAGGATATGAACAGTCTCATGCTATCAGCCTCCGACAAATTACTGTAAACCCATCGCGGCCGTATGTCAAGCGGCGGGTTCAGCGGAAGTAATCCACTCCCCCCTCGAATATGGGTTGATAGGCGTTCTTATCCACATTCAGGTATAATCCGCGTCCCATACGCTCGCTATGCCCCATTTTACCCAGTATCCTGCCGTCCGGAGAGCATATGCCCTCCACCGCTCCATATGATCCGTTCGGATTGAACGGCGCGGACACAGCGGGGCGGCCGTCCATATCGACATACTGGGTGACGATCTGCCCGGACGCGGCAAGGGACGCATACTGTTCAGAGGATATAACGAATCGACCCTCGCCGTGGGATATGGGGATCGTATGCACGTCGCCTACATTGCACCTTGACAGCCATGGCGACATGTTCGACGCGACGCGCGTACGCACCAACATGCTCTGATGCCTGCCGATCACGTTGTACGTCAATGTCGGCGAGGAGGCGTTCTGCGCGCGTATCTCGCCGAACGGCACCAATCCAAGCTTTATCAACGCCTGGAATCCGTTGCAAACGCCCAGCATCAGCCCGGTTCGCAGGCATTCGTTCAACGCCTCGCCGACCGACGGGTTGCGCAGGAACGCCAGTATCAGCTTTGCCGAACCGTCAGGCTCGTCGCCGCCCGAGAACCCGCCCGGCAGCACTATCATCTGCGAACGCCGGATAAATTCCGCGGCGCGGCGCGCGCTCTCGACAATCTCCGGCGGCGTTAGATTGCGTATTACTTGAACGATGGGTTGCGCTCCCGCGCGTTCCAGAGCGCGCGCCGTGTCGATATCGCAGTTAGTGCCGGGAAACACAGGTATCCACGCGCGCGGCTGGGCGAATCCCCCCGCGCGGGTTACGCGCCGCCGGACGAACGATATCGGCGCGACGCGCGCCTTATCTTCTACAGTGCGGCGCGGGAACACGCCTTCCAGCCTCGCGTCGTACGGAACCGATAATTCCTCCAGGCTCAGCCGTTCGTCTCCGATTATTATGGCGGATTCCGCTGCGGTTTCGCCGACGATAAATGCGCCGGGCAGATCGACCGCGGCGGCGTCGCCGCGTAAAGCGAGCAGCATCGCGCCCGGCGTCGATCCGAACAGCGCGTCCGGATCGCACGTTACGCGCGCCCCGACTCCGTTGCCTATGCCCATCTTGAACAGCGCTTCCGCCAGACCGCCCGGGCCTAGCGTCCACGCGGCTTCCAGCGAGCCGGACTGCGTCAGGCGTTCGATGCCGTCCAGCGTCCTGACGAAACCGTCGGGATCGTTCAGCGGGTTCACGCCCACGCGAACCAGGGACGCGCCGCGGCTGTCCGTAACCGGTTTGAATTCATTGGATACCATGCGCCGGATCGATCCCGCCCCTACCGCGAACGCGACCAATGTCGGCGGCACGTCCAGTCCCTCGAAGCTGCCCGACATGCTATCCTTACCGCCGATGGCCGCCACTCCAAGCGTCATTTGCGCGGCCAGCGCGCCCAGCAGCGCGGCCAGCGGCAGTCCCCATCGTTTGGGATCGCCGCCCAATCGCGGGAAGTATTCCTGCAATGTCAGGTATAGATTCGACCGCTCGAAACCCGCAGCGACGAGTTTCGACACCGCCTCGCACACCGCGAGATATGCGCCGCCGTAAGGGCTGCGCTCCATCCATTCAGGCTGGAAGCCGCACGCCATGCCGGAGCACGCGTCCGTCTCGCCTTCGGCGGGAAAGCGCGCAACCATCATTTGCGACGGGGTGCGCTGGTATCGCCCGCCGAACGGCATTAACACCGCCCCCGCGCCGATCGTGCTGTCGAAGCGTTCGGCGAGTCCTTGCTGGGAACATATGTTCAGGTCGGACAGCAGCGATTCGAAACGTCGTTTTATGGGGACGCCGTTCGCCGCCGGGGCGTACACATCCGCTGGATGGACGTTTGCCGGTATGACCGCCGCCGCGTGCCGCCGCGCGCCGTTCGCGTTCAGAAACCCTCTATCCAAGTCCGCGACGGTCTGTCCGCGCCAGCGCATCACCAGGCGCGGGGACTCGGTTACTACGGCTACCAGCGTCGCCTCCAGGTTTTCTCGGCGCGCGAACCCGATCATCGCGTCGGCGTCTTCCGGAGCCACTACGACGGCCATGCGCTCCTGACTCTCGCTGACGGCCAGTTCGGTGCCGTCAAGCCCCTCGTACTTGCGCGGCACGGCGTCCAGCGCGACGTCGAGTCCGTCGGCCAGTTCGCCTATAGCCACGCACACCCCACCCGCGCCGAAGTCGTTGCACCGCTTGATCATTCGCGCCGCCTCCGGGTCTTGGAACAACCGCTGCAGCTTGCGTTCCGTCGGCGCGTTGCCCTTCTGCACCTGCGCGCCGCAGCTGGTCAGGCTGGATTCCGCATGCGCCCGCGACGATCCCGACGCGCCGCCGATCCCGTCGCGGCCTGTGCGCCCGCCGATCAGCAGTACGGCGTCGCCCGGCTCCGGTTTCAGCCGCTTGACATTCTCCGCGGGCGCGGCCCCGATTACCGCGCCCAGCTCCAGCCGCTTGGCGGTGTAACCCTGATGATAGAACTCGCGCACATAGCCCGTCGCCAAACCGATTTGGTTTCCGTACGAGCTGAATCCGGCTGCGGCGGTTTGGGTCAGCTTGCGCTGGGGTAGTTTCCCTGGCAGCGTTGATGATATCGGCGCGGTGGGATCACCCGCGCCGGTGACGCGCATCGCGTGATATACCCTCGCGCGCCCGGAGAGCGGATCCCGGATCGCGCCGCCGATGCACGTCGCCGCGCCTCCGAACGGTTCTATCTCGGTCGGATGGTTGTGCGTTTCATTCTTGAATAACAGCAGCCACGGTTTCAGCTCGCCGTCCTCGTCTATTGTGACGGGCACTGTGCACGCGTTTATCTCCTCGGATACGTCCACGCGCGGCGGGCGGCCTTGCGCGGCCAACGCCTTCGGGCCGAACGTCGCCAGTTCCATCAGCGTGGGCGCGCCGGTTTTTTTGCGAAGTTTCAGGAACCGCTCGTATGTCGACAGCGCGGCGGGGTCGTTGATCTCGACCGAGTCCAGCTCGGTCAGAAACGTCGTATGGCGGCAGTGATCCGACCAATACGCGTCGAGGATGGCCAATTCCGCGCGCGTCGGATCGCGGCCTTCCTTGCGGAAATAATCCTGACAGCATAACAGATCCGCCGTCTCCAGCGACAGCCGCTGTTCATCGATCCAGCGATCCAGCGCGCCCGCGTCCCACTGGCGAAACCCGTCGATAGTCTCGACCGGAGCGGGCTCCGGCTGCTCCTCGGTCAGGGAGTCCGGCAGATCGAACGAGGCCTCGCGGCTGTCGACCGGGTTTACTACATACTTCATCAACGCGGCGCGATCAGCTGGCGAAACGTCGCCCTCCAGTATGTATACGCGCGCGGCTCGCACTATCGGTCGCGCCGACTGCGTGATCAACTGGACGCACTCCGCCGCAGAATCCGCGCGCTGGTCGAACTGACCGGGCAGAGCCTCCCACGCGAACACGCGCTGCGGCTCGTCGCATGGCAATGCCGTGTACGCCTCGTCCAGCGGCGGTTCGTAGAACACCAGCGGCGCGACGGACGCGAACGTTTCCGCGTCCAACCCCTCAACGTCATAGCGGTTGAGCGCCCGCACCGCCGTTACGCCGCTCAATCCCAATTGTTCGCGCGCGTCGCGCAGCAACTGCGCCGCCTCGACGGCGAACGCCGGTTTCTTCTCGACGTATATCCTGTTAACCATGAACGGCCTCCGCGAGCGCCGACTCCAGCGCCCTTGCCCCGATATCCGCGCGGTACCTCATACCTTGGAACGAGATCGCTCCGATAGCGGAGTACGCGCGGCTGATCGCGTCCGGCAGCGTCCCCGCCGTCGCCGTGACCCCCAGCACTCGCCCTCCGGATGTGACCAGCCCGTCCGATCCATCCGTAGGGTACGCTACCCCAGCGCAGTCTATCTTAACACCTTTTAGTTGTTTTGTCAATAGCGAAAAATCCTCCGGTTTTATTGGCAAACCTTTCCTATACTCGCCGGGATAACCGCCGCTCGCCGCGACTACACAGCACGCCGCGCCGCCGCGGAATCTCACGTCCGCTTTATCCAACGTTCCGTCGTGAACGGCTGTCATTATACCGAACAAATCGCTCTCCAGCAACGCCAGCACGGATTGCGCCTCCGGATCACCAAACCTGCAGTTGTATTCAATCACCTTCGGGCCGTCGCTCGTCAGCATCAGTCCGACGAACAGACATCCCTTGAACGGGCGGCCTTCCTTGCGCATCGCAGCGAGCGTCGGCTGCACGATCTCGCGCTCTATCCGGTTCAGCACGGCCGGCGTTACCATCGGATGCGGCGCGATAGTCCCCATCCCGCCGGTATTCGGGCCGCTGTCGCCGTCGAAAGCGCGCTTGTGATCCATCGCGGCGGGCATCAGGCGATAATGCTCCCCGTCG
>JAITDK010000286.1 GCA_031282605.1 Oscillospiraceae bacterium | reverse complement strand
ACGACAAACCCCGATAAAGCGATGCTCCTAATGTCCCCTACCCGACCAACCGCAACCTCAACCAAGGCGCCAGCACCCCATATCGCCCGTCATACTGCGGCGGCAACGTATATTTATAGGGCGCGCACACCGTGACCGTATGCCCCGCCGCGTCCGTGACCGTAGCGTATACGTAGAGCCGATCGACCTCCTTCGTCCACATCTGGTAGAATGTGTCGGAAACCGTCTCGGCGTATGCCGCGTCGCCGGCTGACAGCGACTTCCTAACGCTGATGTTGTACGGCGGCTGTCCGCCTGTCGCCTGCGCACCGTAACTCAACTTTACGTTAACGGCTTCGTCGGCGTCATACAGCGTGCCGCTGACGTCCCAAACGAATATGGATACGGACAGCCCACTCGCCGCGTCGGTAGCCGATTGCAGGTATCCCGACCGATATTTGCAGATAAGTCCCCATTCCACGAGAGCCTGCGCGTCGGCCGTTGCGATTGTCGGATTAAGAGGCAGCTTGTTCATCAGCTGCATTTTGGTTAGCGCGATCTCCATCGGCGCGTCGTATTTGGAGTTGACGTCGTCGGATTTGATATAACCTAACCGCCGCAGCGCCTGCTTGAACGCCAGCACTTGCGCGCTCTTTTCCCCGCTCAAGAGGGGGGTGTAAGGCAATTCCGTAATGAATGTAAGGTATTTGGTCATCACATAACCGATGTTGTCCTTATATATAACCTGCGTCCACTGCGACTCGGTCTCCGTGATAATCGCTATTACACGCACAACCGCGCCCGAGGCCAGTTTTGCCAACACCTTCGACTTGGACTCCGCCTTCTGACGCAAGTTCAGCGTGCCCGATTTCGTGGAGACGGACGCGTACAGCGTCTTAGCCGAGGGATCAGGGTTTATAGCGAAATGGTACGGGGAACTGACGGCTTCTTCCGAATCCTCGTCGTCCTCGGCATTCCCGGCCGCCCCGGCGTTACTCGATGCGGTATGGACTATCTCCAGCCCCATTGATCCTGCTATGGCGCTTTCTAACCCGGATCCGGCGCCCGCTTCGCCGAATTTGTTGGTAACAGTGTCGGCACATACAGGCAAAAACGTCATGATAATAAGCAATGACGCCGTAATGCCAGCCAATCGTCCGCGCATGACCCGCCGTGCTCCTTCCGCTTCTATTGTCTACATAGGATACAGTAATTGTCTGTAAATGTCAAGATTATAAAGGTAATTGGCAATATTTGTCAGTTTATCAGCGCTCGGTTTACCGCGTTGACATATGCCAGTATCGACGCCTCAATGATGTCTGTCGCGGCGCCCTTACCCAGCGCGCGGCGCGGAGGCTTGCCGTCTTCGTTAGCGACGGTAACGCGCACGGTTACTTCGCCCAGCGCGTCCTGTCCCTCCGTAACGGCGCGGATACTGTACGATTCCAGACGCGTTTCGAGCGCGGTTATCCTATCGACGGCGCGGTAAGCGGCGTCGATAGGGCCGTCGCCGACCGCCGCCTCGGTGACGGTGTCGCCGCCGTACTTGACCTTCACAGTCGCTGTGGGCGTAAGCGTGTTTCCGGCGAAGAGCTGATACGACTCCAGGTGGTATAACTCCGGAGCTTCGACCCATTGCCCGCTTAACAGTGCGACCAAGTCGCGTTCGGTAACGTCCTTCTTGCGATCGGCAAGCTCCTTGAACCGCTTGAACGCTGTGTCCAGATCTGCGTCAGTCAGCGTAAAGCCTAACCGCGCCGCCTGATCCCGCAGCGCGTGTCTGCCCGACAGTTTGCCCAGCGGAGCGTTGCCCGCGGGAACGCCGACGTCTTCGGCGCGCATAATCTCATATGTAGCGCGATCCTGTGCCACACCGTGCTGATGTATCCCGCTTTGATGCATGAACACGTTCGCGCCGATAACGGGCTTGTTTGGCGGGATTTCCTGCCCGGTTAAGGTGGAGATTAAGCGGCTCGTCACGTATAGCCGTTTTGTGTTTATGCTGCACTCCGCGCCGTAGTAGTCACGGCGCGTGTTCAAACCCATCACAATCTCCTCGAGCGCGGCGTTTCCAGCGCGTTCACCCAAACCATTCATCGTGCACTCTACCTGCCGCGCGCCGTGACGCACCGCCACCAACGAGTTCGCTACCGCCAGACCCAGATCGTTATGACAATGCACCGATACGCGCGCCCGCCCGATACCGTTCACCCGCTTGAACAGATCCTGCACCAGCCGTGAGAATTCGTTGGCCGTTGCATACCCGACCGTATCAGTGATATTGATGGTCGACGCGCCCTCCGCGATGACTGCCTCATATAGCCGCGCGAGGAACGCGGGATCGCTGCGCGACGCGTCCTCCGCTGAGAATTGCACGTCCTCGCATAGCGATCGCGCCAGTCGAACGCCAGCCGCCGCTTTATCCAACGCCTCGGCCGGCGTCATGTGAAGCTTCTTTTCCAAGTGGAGCGCCGACGAAGCGAGGAACACGTGCAGGCGAGGATGCGCCGCGCCGGAGAGCGCCTGCGCCGCACGCTCAATGTCGCTGGCCACGCACCGCGCCAGCGAGCAGATCACAGGCGTGCGCACCTCCCGCGATATCGCCTCTATCGCATCGAAATCTCCGAGGGATGCACCGGCAAACCCGGCCTCTATCACGTCCACGCCCAGACGCTCCAACTGCCGAGCGATCTCCAACTTTTCCGTTAAGTTAAGGTTAACGCCAGGGGTTTGTTCCCCGTCGCGCAGCGTGGTGTCGAATATCATAACGCGATCGTTCATGCAAATAACTCCTTACGATATCGAACGCTTATTCAGAATCATATGTACCATATCGGATAATTCGCGCGTGCGCAGCAGCGCTAACACAATCACGTACGCGGCCAACCCCGCGGCCGCCGTGCCCAACAGCGGCAAAGCCAGCTTGATGCCGTAAGCTGTCTGTAATGAGAACGCGCGCGAACCCGCGAATATCACCCCGCACATTACGGCGGTAGCGGCGGCGGTCTTGCCCAAACAAACGAGGATCGCGCCGCCTCCCACGCGACCTGTATTGATCCTTAACAGAATTATCAGCGTTCCGGCGGTTATCGTCGCGGCGATTGCGGACGCCAGCGCCACGCCGCTCACGCCCATCAGCGTGTATAGCAGGTAATCCAGCGCGATATTCAGCAGCACGCCCAGCACGCCGATCGCCATCGGCAGCCGCGTCGCCTGGCGCGCGTAGAACGCGCGGTTGCATAGCTCCTTCAAACCCAAGCCCGGTATGCCCAGTGCGTAACAGGCCATCGTTCCCGCCGTCACGGCGGCGTCCGACGCGTCAAACGCGCCGCGTTCGAACACCAGCCGCGTAACGGGCGCGCGCAGCATCAGCAGCGCGGCGACGGCGGGCAGACCGATAATCACGTTCAGGCACACCCCAAGCGAGAAATGCCCTACGAAACGCTTGGCGTCGCGCGTTGACGCGGTCAGGCTGGGGTACAGCACCGTCGCGATGGTCGTTAGGAACGCCGCGCTGACCATCGTCGTCACGCGGCTGCCGTAATCCAGCGCGCTGATGTCCCCAGCGGTAGCGGACGCCACGACCCTGTCAAACACGATATACAGTTGATCGAACACGCCGCCGATCAGCAGCGGCAGCGTCAGGAACACCAGCCGTTTCAGCCCGGGATCGGTGAAATCCACGAGCGGTCTCAGCCGCAATCCGCGTCGATACGCGGCGGGCAGCTGGGTGAGGAATTCGACCGCCATGCCGATCAGCGTCGCGACCGCCACCAGCGCTATGTTGCCGCCGGAGAGCGTTATACCCAATATGATGACCGCCGCGCTGGCGCACGTGGCCACGGCGGTCATCGTAAAGTGAAACCGCGCCTGCAGGAACGCGCCCAGCATTCGATACAGGAACACGAACAGCGCCATAGGCATCATTATACGCGTAAGGCCGGTGGTCAGGCTGATCATATCGGCGTTTGCGCCGGGGAGCATCACGCCAGTCAGCCACGGCAGCGCGAGATATGTGCTAAGCGCAATCAAGGCGGATACGATCAACCCCAATGTGAGTATGACTCTAGTGAATCGGGACGCGCTCTCGGCGCTCTCGCGGCGCCGCTCGTTATATATCGGCACGAATATAGTAGCGGCGGCTATGATCAGCGCGGACAGCAACAGGCATGGTATGTTGAATGCGGTCTTGTACGCGTCGGTGACATAATCCATACCGAACTTGGCGGACAGCACAACCTCGCGTATGAACCCCAGCGCCTTGGATAACATCATAAACCCCATCACCAGCGCCATGGATCGGCCCATGCCGGTATCCGCAGGCTGCTGAAGGGGTTCGGTTGAGTTGTTATGCGGGACGGACG
>JAITDK010000272.1 GCA_031282605.1 Oscillospiraceae bacterium | reverse complement strand
GCTGCTGCTGCAGAATCCGATGAACCAGGAGACGGCTGACGTTATATCCACATACGTGTACAGGATCGGCATAACCTCCGCGCAGTACAGCTACTCGTCGGCGATAGGGTTCTTCAACTCAATTGTATCAATCACGCTGCTGCTATCCGCAAACTTTGTGGCAAGGCGCATCGGCGAAACAAGCCTGTTCTGATATGGACGAATACTGAGGCAGAACGGCTTCACATGACGGCTTCATTTGTCGCTATAAATGGTCTCGTATGTCACTATAAATAAGGAGGCGTCGCCAATGACTGCCGTAAAGGCCGCGCGCAGGCGTCCGATCCGCGTCAAACTGGACTCGCGGGACAGGTGGTTCCACCTGGTCAATTATGTTTTGTTGGGGCTGTGCATCCTCATCATCGCCATACCGCTGCTGCACGTGATCAGCCAGTCGCTGTCTTCGCCAAGCGACGTGCTCAACGGACGGGTAACCTTCCTGCCCGTGAACTTCACGGCCAGTACATATGGATACGTGCTGCGCGACAAGAACATCATGTCCGGCTACAAGAACTCGCTGTATTACATGACGGTAGGCACGCTGATATCAGTCACGCTGACTATACTTGCCGCGTATCCGCTGGCGCGCCGCGACCTGTTCGGACGCAAGGCGCTCCTGTTCCTATTTACATTCACCATGCTGTTCGGCGGGGGCATGATACCCACCTACCTGATCGTTCGTCAGCTTAAGCTGATCGACTCGATATGGGCGCTCGTGCTGCCCAACGCGATCAACGCGTATAACATCATAATCGCGCGCACCTTCTTCCAAACGAGCATTCCGACCGAATTGTATGAGGCGGCCGAAATAGACGGCGCGAGCGACACACTGGTGTTCTTCCGGGTGGTGATGCCGCTATCCGCGTCGATCGTCGCGGTCATGGTGCTGTTCAACGCGATAAGCCTGTGGAACGTATACTTTGACGCGCTTATATACCTGAACACATCCTCGAAGTATCCGCTGCAGATGGTACTGCGCAACATAATGATGTCCGCGCAGGTGCAAAGCGCCATGGTCGAGGCGACGGGTAAAGTCGCGTCCGCCGAGATGCTCGCGCTGACCGAGGCGCTCAAGTACACAACGATCGTCTGCGCCAGCCTGCCGGTGCTCGCGCTGTATCCGTTCATCCAGAAGCACTTTACAAAGGGCATCATGATCGGGACGCTGAAGGGATGATAATGGATTAATGGGTTAAGGTTAAAACACTCGTCGGATTGCTGGGAGGGTATACCCCTCTGGCGATAAATATTAAGGAGGTACTGTCATGAAACGCACCCTGGAACGCGTCATAACGACCCTGCTCGCGCTGGCGATGCTCGCTTGCCTGCCCGCTATGTCGCTGGCGGAAGCCGCGCCTGTCAACAACGAGTATGGCGTCACACCCGCGGGAACATTCCCGATAACATCTGAGAAACAAGAGTTTACCGTCATGATCTCCCAGTGGGCGGATCAGGATCCCGCGACCGCGTGGATCACGGACATATATGAGGACATGTCCAACGTTCACGTGAATTGGATCGTTGTGCCCACCGACGGATTCAAGGATCGCGTAGCGATCACGTTCGCCAGCGGATCGATGCCTGACGTAATAGCGGGCATGGGCGGGGTGCTGACCGCCGCGGAGGAACTGCAGTACGCGGCGCAGGGTCTGCTGCCGCCCCTGGATGAGGTTATCGAGCGCTCAAGCGTTTACTTCAAACAGTTCCTGGAAGAAAATCCCCAAACCCGCAAGCTGATCTCGCAGGACGACGGGCATATCTATTCGCTGCCCGGACTGGCGGTCTGCTATCACTGCAACTATTCACAGAAGTTCTTCATCAACAAGGTATGGCTGGACAACGTAGGCATGAGCCTGCCCACTACGACGGACGAGCTGTATGACGCGCTGAAGGCGTTCAAGGAACAGGACGCGAACGGCAACGGCGATCCAAACGACGAGATTCCGCTGATCACCTGCATAAACGGCTGGCACGTCGATCTGGACGGATACCTGATGAACGCGTTCATCTACTCCGATCCCGATACGTATATGGCCGTCGAGGATGGCTCCTTGATCTACACGCCCACCCAGGAGGGTTATCGCGAAGGGCTGCGCTATCTAAACAAGCTGTACGCCGCCGAGTTGCTCAGCCCCGAGTCATTCACCAACGATACCTCGACCAACTCGAAGATCAACGTCGCGACCGTCGCCGATCCCAAGGATTGGGAGAATTCCGTGGCGATGATAGGCTCGTACCCGTTCGCGTACCAGAACTATAACGGTGATACCGACATTTGGAAGCAGTATGAGATACTCGCCCCGATCGCGGGACCGGATGGGTTCGTCACCACTCCCGAATACTCGCTAGTGCGCGATACGATCCGCGCCAACATGCTGATTACCAAGGACGCCAAGAATCCCGACCTGATCATGCGCTGGGTCGATTGGTTCTACACCAAGGAAGGCACCCGCTTCCGCGACGGCCGCGAGGGCATCGAATGGCGCTACGCCGAACCCGGCGAGCTGGATTTCAACGGCAACCAGGCCGAGGTCGTGCCGCTGAGCACCCCCGAAGACGATCCGTTCTACGGCAACGTGGACTGGACGCAAAGCATCGTGATCAACTCGTCCAAGTCTGTACGCGATAGCCAGAAGGCCGCGCAGGACTTCCGCGATCCGACCATCAACAATGGCACCGAGGTGCAGCTGTTCCAGGGCACCAAGGCATATGAAGCGGTCGCGCGCGACGTCAGCCAGTCGATCCCCGGACTGTCCGTGCCGATCGACCAGATAAGCGAATACGCCCGCATCGAGACTGAACTGAAGAGCTATGTAAAGACCAGCATGGTTAAGTTTATCACGGGCGACATGAGCCTTGACAAGGACTGGGATACCTTCCAGAATAACCTCAAGCGCATTGGTCTTGAGCAATACATGGAGATGGCGAACACAGCGTACTCCAACTTTATCAACAGGTAACGACGCACCCACGTGAGGCTGCCGCGCGATATCGGCAGCCTCAAAAAATATCGGAGGCTGCCATATGCCGCGTGAAAAAGCGCCGTTCATACTCGACCGCGTTCCGGTTCAGTGCAACGAGGGTCCGTTCTGGGGCAACGGCGCGATCGGCTCTCTTCTGACCATCAAGGATCACACGCTGCGGCTGACGCTTGATCATACCGCGCTGTGGGAGACGCGCGCCAGTCTGCCGGACGAACCCGCCGCCATGTTTGCCGATATCGCCTCGCACATCGAGGAGTTCAAGCGAGGCGATCCCGACTATGTGGTCGGGCGGCGCGGGAACATGGCTGAGCCGTTAATCTATCGAACGAAACTGCCAGGACTGTGCCTGACGATCGATCTGCCTTGCGGGGTGTCGGGGTTTCGCTGCGTTACCGATCTTACGAAAGCGAAGTCTCGCGTTGATATCCGGCTGTCGGCGGGTTTCGCGGTGGTTGCGGAGATATTCATAAACAGCGTCGTCAATGTGCTCGACATCCGCGTAAACGGCCCCGACTTCGATCTGGATATGATCAGCGCCGAAGGCTGGGACTTGGATAACCAACGGCTCGCCAGGCTGAAGGAATGGGGATACGAAAAAGGCAGGGTCGAGCGTTCCGGTGGGATTCTGACGGCGATTCAGCCTTTCGCGGGCGGCGAACGCGCCGCTGTAACGCAAACAAAGATCATACGACGGCATGGTGAAACGCGGCTGCTGGCCACCATATGGGCGGGACGGAGCGTGGAGGCTGACGAAAAGCGCGGGCGCGGCGCGGCTCTTCTCGAGGATTACGCCGCCAACATCGAATCATACGATGGGCGGCACGAGGAGTCATGGCGTGAGTTTTGGGACGTGTGCGACGTCGCGACGCCGACCGCGCGCCTTAACGACGCGTTTGACCTGGAGATGTACAAGATGTTCTGCAACGAGCGTCCCGGCGGCTCGGCGGTTACGCTGCAGGGCGTTTGGAACGCGCACGACAGAATGCCTGCGTGGTACGGCGATCTGCATAACGACCTAAACGTGCAGGCGTGTTACTGGCCGGCGTTCAAGACAGGCCATGCAAAACTGGCGGATGCATACTTGAGGGTATATAAGTCGGCCGCGCCGCGACTGTCGGAACGCGCAAAAAAACTATTCGGCGTCGACAGAGCGATTCACATCCCCGTCATGATGTCGCCGGATGGTTACGCCGCGAGCGTCGAGTGGTGTTTCTGGAACGTGCTGCTGGGTCCTGAACTGTTTGTGGCGGTTGATTTCTGCTGGTATTACGAGTTTACGCAGGACGAGACTGCGCTGAGGGATACCATCTATCCGATGATTCAGGGTGTGGCGAGGCTATATAAAGGCATCGTTAAGGAAGGCTCGGATGGTCTGCTGCACATTCCGTTCACTCAATCGCCGGAGTATTCAGACGAGAATGGTATGGTTATTCGCGACGACTCCACCTTCGCGCTGTCCGCGCTGGCCTATGTGCTGGATAAGCTGGACGAGTACGGCGGGCTGTTGAGCGCGGACACGTCGGAATGGAGCGATATGCGCCGCAGGCTCGCTAAGCCGGATGTTGGCGAGAATGGCTATAACCTGTTTCCAGGCATTCCGCTGGCGCACAGCCACAGGCATTTCTGCCATATGTACCCCATCTTTCCGTTGGGACTGATAGGGCATGAGCCTGTGTCAAGGAGGACGCTTGAGGCGGTGATCAATCAAGGGTTTACGCAGTTCGCGGCGTTCTCGATGCCATACCTCGCGATATTCGCCGCGCGGCACGGCCTGGGCAATATGTGCCGCACTATGCTGGAGATATACTGCATGGCGTTCCGTTCGCGCAATAGCTTCGTCGTCAACGGCGATCCATACCGTAACGGCATCCTCCACGTACAGGACACGAACGCCGGCGAGAGCGACGACGCGTTCACGCTGGAATCAGGATTGATCGTCCCCGCCGCGCTGTGCGACATGATGGCTCATCGCTCGGGCGGCGCGCTGTGGCTGATGTTCGGCGTCCCGGACGACTGGGAGGCGTGCGAGGCGCATGGCGTCACGGTCGAGGGCGGGCACAAGGTGGCCGTAGAGCGGGACGGCTACGCCTTCAGCAGGGCGGTTATCACGCCTAACGTCGACGAAAATATCACGGTTGTGCTGCCGAGGCATACGGTCGGGGTGAGCGTATCCGGCGCGGCGTACGAGGCGTGTCCCGTTCCCGGCGACGAGAAGGATTGTCGAGCGTTTCGCATCGCAATGAAAGCGGGCGAGGACGTGACGCTGGAGAGGGTGCGGTGATGGTGGAAGATGCGTTTAACCCGGCGTTCCGGGAGGTTATCGAGTGGACGGATGCGTGGCAGGATCACGCGGAAGACCTGGTTTCGCCGCGCACGCTGCTGATAGGCGACTCTATCGCGAGGGATTATTATCCGTTCGTGAGGGACGCGCTTGCGGGTCGGTATCGGGCGGATAGGTTCTGTACGTCGCGTTTCGCGGGTGATCCGTTCTTTAACGACGAGGTCGGGCGGTATATCAGGCTGTGTCCTTACAGCGTTATACATGTCAATCATGGGCTGCATGGGCGGACGTATTCCGCGAAGGCTTATCAGGCCGCATTGGACGGATTGATCCGCGCCGCGCTGGATTCATGCCAACGCGTAATCGTCGCGGCCTCAACGCCCGTCGGTCTGAAAGAGACTCCCGACGATCCTGATCCGTCTAGAACGGCGCAGGTGATCGAACGCAATGCGATCGCGAAGGCGATCTCGCGTAAGTACAATGTATACTATAATGATTTATACGCCGCAGTCAATGGAGTCATGGGGCTGAAGAATGTCGGAGACGGCACGCATTTCCGTCATGAAGGCTGCGACATATTGGGCGCCAAGGTCGCCGACGCTATATTAACGAGGTAACGTATATGCCAAACGAACAGTTCATACTGTGGGAATCCGAACCCGCCAATGAATTCTCCGACGCGCATCTGCTGGGAAACGGCAGACTCGGCGCATCGGTTATGGGCGGCGTCCCTTACGAAAACATCCTAATCAACCATGACACACTGTGGTCAGGGCAGGAACGCGCCAAGCTGACGCCCGATACCCGCAAGTATCTGGACGAAGCGCGCTCCCTAGTGCTGGACGGCAAGTATCACGAGGCGACGGAGCTGATCAACCATAGGATGCTGGGCTATTGGTCGGAATCGTATCTGCCGCTGGGGTACATGAACCTGACGGTCAACCTGGGCGAAGACCGCCGGTTAATGGGGCAGAAGCGCGTGCTGGAAGGCGAGTTTCCTTGGACTGGCTACAGTCGGCAACTGGATATCGCCCGCGCGGTTGAGACTGTCGAATACGATCACCTGGGGCGGCATTATACGCGGCGGATGTTCGTCTCCGCGCCGGATAATGTAATCGCGGTGCGGATGGAATCGTCGGATAACGGACTGACGTTCGCCGTGTCGATGGATTCGCCGCTGCGGCATGAACAGGCGTTGTCGAACAATGGCGCCGCCGCGTACGGCCGCGCGCCCGACCGCGTCGAGCCGTACGGGCCGAAATACACGCCTTACATCGTTTATAAGAGGGACGACGAATCCGACGCGCTGCGGTTCGCAACCGTATGCCGCGTGATCGACACGGACGGCGAGATCGCGCGCGACGAGATGCGGCTGTATGTGCGAAACGCCAGCTACGCTGTGATAGTCTGCGCTGCCGAGACGAATTTCAGCGGCGTTGGGGTTCCGCGCGACAAGGATGCGTCGAAGCTGCCGCCGCTGTGTGAGAAACGGCTCGACGCCGCGCGGGATAAAGGCTGGAATAGACTGATGGCGGATCACGTTGCGGAATATCAATCGTATTACAACCGCGTGTCGATCGACCTCGGGCCCGCGCTAACCGGGGGTATGACCACCAGCGCGCGGCTTAAGGCCTCCGCCAGCGTTGAGGATCCCGCGTTACTCGCGCTGATCATCCAGTACTGCCGATACCTGCT
>JAITDK010000027.1 GCA_031282605.1 Oscillospiraceae bacterium | reverse complement strand
GACGAAACCGGAGCTGAGTATACCGCGCTGGGTTGGGGCAGTATTGTCGGGGATCCGTTAAGCGGCTATACGTTGGCGATAGACGGCGTCCGCGCGGCGTTATCGGCTTATGAATCCGGCGGCGATACTGTATTGACCCATGAGGCGGAGGCCTACTTTGACGCTGCTATGCCCAAACTATCCGAGCGGTTATACGCGCCGGACGCGGACAAGCGGTTCATAGCGGGGTTCGGTAAACGCGTCCTCGCCGCCGCGTTCATACATAATGACGCGGCGGCGGTATCCATTATTGAGCGCAACTTAAACGAACTAGCGCGTTCGCTTGCGTCGCTGCTGCTCAGGCGCGACGGGGTTCGCGACGTTTACCTGCACGGCGGGATATTCCGCCATTCTAAGCGTCTGCGGGATGAATTCCACGCAAGGATGATAAGTCAAGTTCCAAACGTTCGTTTATGCGAAGCCGCGCTGCCGCCGGAGGCTGGCGCCGCTTTGGTTGCGTTTGCCTCTCGCGGAGCGAATTTGAGCGAGGTATCGTCAACAATGATGAAGTCGATGGCGTCAAATGGTATGCGGGCGGGTTACGGCGCGGCCGATATAACGCCGCCCATTGGCACTGAATTGGCCGGCTACGGCTATTTCCTGGTACGCAAGGCTGCGAGCGTCATTGACCCGTTGAGCGCCGCCGCGCTGTGCATAGAACAATCAGGCGACCGATACTTGATCGTCTCATGCGATCTCCTGGGATTATCCAACAGGGTGTGCGAAGGAGTCTACGCGGAATTATCGCGGCGTTTCAGTATACGCCGCGAGCATGTGATGTTGGTTAGCGTCCACACCCATACGGGGCCTGCGGTCAAGTATCACACCGGATGCGGCGAGGTCAGTCCGGATTACGTTGAGTCGCTGTCGTCAAGCATCGTCGGCGCGTGCGTTAACGCGATGGACGACATATCCGACGTATCGTCGGTCGAGTACCGGAACGGCGACGCCGATGGTCACGCGTATAATCGCTCGGACAAACAAACGCCTATTGACGGGCGTGTGCGTGGTTTCCTCATAAAGCGAAACGGGCGTCGGGATATTGCGATAGTATCAAGCTCCTGCCATCCCGTGTTCAGAGGGAGGATTCCAGCCGTGTCCGCTGATTATCCCGGTCGTGTTCGGGCGCTTTTCGAAGCCGATCAAGTATCGTGCCTATTCCTTAACGGCTGCTGCGGGGATATCGATCCCATCGTTCCGCCAGGCGCGGACAGGGGCGAGTTGATCCAATCCTACGCGCTTGATATACGAAAGGCGTTTGGCTCTAATGCCAGACCGCTGCCGCGTACGATATCCGCTGAGCGGATATCGTATACGCTGAAGCTTGTAAGCCTGGACGAATCATGTATACATAGCGTATCGGAACGAGCGGCGGCCGATGCGTCCTTGCCGGGGCAGGCTGAGGTCGCGAGGGTTTGGGCGGAAGCGATGCGAGAGAAGATGCGAGAGAAGATGCGAGAGAAGATGTGCGCCGAAGGCGTTTTGCCTGATTCAGAGGCGGTTGAGCTGTCATGCGTCACGATTGGCGGCGTTCCGATTATCGCGCTGCCGTTTGAGGCGTTCTCGGTTATCGGCCGCACCGCTCGCGAAGGACTAGGGGCGGATGCGCTGATTCTCGGCTGTTCGGAGGAAATGCGCGGGTATCTGCCGTCGCGCGAGGATATGGAACGGGGGCAGTACGCTTCATATGACGCGTGCTTTCTGTACAAAATAATACCGCCTCTCGCGGGCGAAGCGGAACGACTCGGCGAGTTCTTAGGACGACGGAGATAGTTGGTGAAATAGCGTGAATGATCAATACGCGACTCGCAAGCGCAACCTGGAAGCTGTATGGAACGCGTTGATCCATCAAGGCCGCGCGACCCGTCAGTCGCTTGCGGACGAGACTAAGCTGAGCCTGATGACCATCAGCAGCCTGGTTGCGCTGCTCAACGAGCGCGGAGCGTTGACACAACTGACGCCCCAAAACGTGGGTATACGCCGCTCGCTTGGACGGAGAGTTCAGACCATCGAAGCGCGCCGCGACCGCTGCGGCTGGATTGCCGTGAACCTGACAAGCCTGAGTTTCACAGCCAAGCGGCTGACGATGAGCGGCGAGCAGTTCTTGCCGGACTGCCGTTACGAGTATAACGCGGCGTCCTCCTACAAGCATAATCTACGGGATTTTCTTGAGCGTGTAAGAGATCTGGAAGGAGCGGCCGACGCCCTGGGCGTCGCCGTCATCGCGCCAGGACCATATGACGTGGCGACAGATACCGTGCGCAACGTCCGTATTCCTGATCTAAACAGCGTCCGTGTTAAGGAAACGCTGCGCGAGATACTCCATTGCCGCAGCGTATTCGTCGAGGAGGACGTCAAGCTGTCTATCCGCGCGTTCATGCCCCGCCAGGACTTGAGGCGCGGCGATACACTCGTTTATATTTACTTGGGAGAAGGTGTCGGAGGAGCCGTCGCTTACCAGGGCGAAGTCCTGCGCGGACAAAACGCCGTCACAGGCGACTTCGGCCAGACGATTGGGTCTTTCGGCGCGACGTTCGAAAGTGAGCTTTCTTCTAGCGCGTTCGAGAGGGAAGCGCGTATAAGCGGCAAGACGGAGGCGTTTAATAGCCGCGCCGCGATCCTGGCGCAGATGATACACAATATTATGTGGAGCGTTGACCCGACGCGCATCGTGATCGAATGCCAATATACTGCGGATCAGTCGGACAGTAATTGCTTTGCCGAGCGGACTATGTCCGCCCTTCAGGACACGCTGCGCGCGGGCACGCTTCGCGCGCCTAATATCCTCTTCAAACGAACGGAATCGCCGAGCCTCGCTCAAGGGGTCGCGCTGATCCTCAGCAAGCAGTGGATAGACGACGTCGTGATGGGCGACAGGGACGGCGAGTGTGCCGCCGAGGTTAACGCGTTGGCTGAGGGAGCCGACCTGTATGGGTGACTTGATCGGCGGAATCCCGAAGGGATTCTTTCCTTTTTTTACTTGTGTCGTACGAACCGCTGCGGCGGGACGCTGTTCGATCTGCGGATCGAATGCGCTTTAAGTTTGTGGCGCCCGCCACAATGGCGTAAGTTGTCAACTCCATTATAGCGTTTTTACTGGCGGGCGCAAGGTTGGAACGCTGGAATGGGGAACGGGGGAACGTTGGAACGAGGAACGTCCCTGCGGGGAGCCTGGGACTCTGTCCCAGACCCTGCGAAGGGCTATCCGCCCTTTCGAA
>JAITDK010000254.1 GCA_031282605.1 Oscillospiraceae bacterium | reverse complement strand
GGGACTCTGTCCCAGACCCTGCGAAGGGCTATCCGCCCTTTCGAAACCTGACCAGGCTTCGCCTGGACCATCGTGATACACATTCTACCGGCTTCGAATAGCCGGTTGTACCTGGATAGTCTGTTCCGGAACGTAAACGGTTCCCCCGTTCCCTCGGTCCAAGACCCGAGGGAGGTCGGGAGGGGGGCGTGAGACCCCTTCCCGATCGCGCGGATGCGCCTTTACTCGCACCCGTTTCGCCCTGCGCCGCTAAATGATCCTTACCTCGTACAGCCGATGCGGTTCCAGGCTCACCTTCACCACGCCGCCGTCAATGCGCGCCTCTCCGATGGTCTTGCCTTCCAGATCCACAACCGACGCTTTGTCAACACCCCGCCCCACTGTGACGATCGCTTCGCCCGCCTTGCCCTCCGACTCGTAGAGCCGCACTCGCAACGCACCGTCGTCCGTCGTGCCGATGGAAGCAACCACGCACTGCCCTTCAACTCTCACGCCTTCGCCGCGCGGCGGAAGCTTACCGCCGTGCGACGTGGCGGAAACATATGTCAGTCCATGGGTGAGCCGCTGCGCCTCTGACTTGAGTGCCTTGGGCGACGCGTCGGATGCGGCCATCCACAACTTAATATGGTGTATACCGCGCTCCGGATGCGGATCTGGACTGTTGGCCGTGTTGATCAGCGTGACGGCCAGCGAACCATCATCGGCGCGATAGCCATACTTGCAGTCCGTAATAAGCGCAAACGCTCTGTCTCCATACACCGCCGCCGCGTGAGTTAACCCAGCGCGATCCTGCGCCTCTTCGGCTCGGTCAACGCTGCCCGCCGGGGCGTCCATCCGGGTCGTGTCTGACTTCTTGAGCAAATCCGCGCGCCACAATAACACGGGCACGGTCTGCTTGTTCTCGCTGGTCTCGTTCCAGTCGATCTCCAGTGAAACCGCCAGCGCCGACGCGCCTTCATCCAGCGTATAAACGACTTTCGCGGTGGAGTTGAGAATCTTGTATTTCACTGTGACGGTATGACGCAGCGCGCCTTTTTCCTCGGATGCGCCCACGCATTGCAGGCGTTCGTCGCAGTCGCCCAACGACAATTCGTTTAGGTAACGGCCGATGCGCCATGCGTTGCTGGTCGCCCCTTCGGTATCTATGAGCGTCAGCCCTGTCGTCGACATGGGTATCAGCCGTTCTGCGGCGCCGGCCTTGTCATAGAAGTGGGTGACGCAGCCCGTCTGGCCGTTTATCATCACGCGCAGCCGCTCGTTCTCCAGTGTGAGTCGACCCAGCGGCCGCTGCACACGATCGCCTTCGTAGCGGAACACGGGATACTCGGTCAGCCTCTTCTCGCTGATTACGATGGTCGTGTGCCCCAGCGCTGGGACGTCGGCCTTCACCAGCACGCGGATATAGTGATGATCCCAGTATCGCTTCTGCTCGGTGTCCAGCAGCTGGAACGGCAGCGGCGCGCCGGTCTCGTCGGTGGCGGTCAACCTGGATATGTCATACGTCCAATCCCAGACCGTCAGTTCGATATACTCGCTGCGCGGCTGGGTCAGCGGGTTGAATACGTGGAATGCGCGCACCTTGCCTCTACCGCGTTCGGGACGCGGCACACCCGCGAAGTTATCGATGCCGTATCCCGCTCCAGCGCCTTCGGATTGGGTGTCGGCGTTGGCGTCGAACGCTATCATCGATGTGTCGATGTTTTCGCTCAGCGCCAGCTGCGCCGCTTCATGGCGGGATTGCGCCGTTGCTATCGCGTGCTGATACAACCCCATCGCGTATTCGCGGGTGGATTGTACGCACGATCCGGTCAGTATGTCGTGGAAGTGGGTGAACAGCACGCTGCGCCACGCTCCGTCCAGCGACGATCGCACGTATGGCGTGACGGGCAGATTCACCTGGGAACGCGCGCTCTCCAGCATGGCCTCGGCATCCAGCAGGGCGGCCTCGGCGCGCCGGTTGCCGCGCTTGACGCGGCTTTGGGTTGTGTAGCATCCGGCGAATATCGTGTTCAGTTCATAGTCCACGACGGGCAGGTTGTCCCTTACCGACTCCGCGCGGCGGAAGTACTCGTGCAGCGTGCCGAACGTCATCCTGGGGAATATCGGCCACTGCCGCATCTCAAGCACCCGCTCGACGTCGCGGCGCGTCGGCCCGCCGCCATGATCGCCTACCCCGTACACGATCAGGCTGGTCGTCAAGCCGCCTGATTTCTTAGCCACGTCGATCGCGCCTCGACCGCAATCCGGGTTGACGCCGCTGTTGTACCAGTATGGTTCCATATATACCATTACTTCAGAATCGTTGGTCGGGGTCTTCCAGCGGTACAGTATGTTGGACGTCTGATGACCGCGGCAATGATAGTAGTACGGTACCTGGCCGAACGTGTTTATTTCCGGCAGGTATGCGCTATGCCCGAATGTATCGGGAGAGAAGTCCACCTTCAGCGACGATGGATCGACGTCCCACGAATCCTTCAGGTATTTGCGCGTCTGCTCGATGTGGCGGATCAGCGACTCCGTGTCGGGCATGTTCTTGTCCGTCTCGACCCACGCGGCGGCCGTGATCTCCCATCGACCCTCGGCTATGCGCTTTTTTATCGCCGGCATCAACTCCGGCGCGTAGTCCTCGACGATCTTGTAACAGCTGGCCTGCGACTGGCTGAATGTGAACTCAGGGTACTCGTCCATCAGCTTGAGCATCGTACGGAACGTGGCCAGCGTCGCCGCGACGGTCTCCTCCCAACCCCACATCCAGTTCATATCGATATGCGCGTGCGCGGCGAAGAGAACCTCATATTCCTTCGCCACGGATGCCAGCGGGAGGAGCGCCTGTTCAGCGTTCATGGCGGCTGGTTTGGTAATAGCTCCCAGTTCGGATTGTGAATCCTCCAGAATGGCTATGGCGGATCCGATAATGTCGTCATACTTGCCGCCGGCTTCGGCGCTGAGCCTCAGCGCGAAGTCCGTCTGCGACAGTATGCGCCGGATGAAGGGCGGCATGGATGCCGCGTGATACCACTCCTCGGGCGTCGGACCCATCGTGAACTCGAATCCCCGCTTCTCGCGGTTGCCTGGCGCGATGAGTTTCAAGGCGTGGTAGCGTTCCAGCAGGGTTGGTGTTTGGGGCATACTGGGTACCTCCCATAGTTCATTCACTGAAACATTCGTTCGCTGAATTCGTTTACTGT
>JAITDK010000234.1 GCA_031282605.1 Oscillospiraceae bacterium | reverse complement strand
ACCAACCTCATCCGCGCGGCAGGGTCGCTGACCGTTATCGGCAGTCCGCGCGCCATATTATGGCAGAATGTCGCGACCGCGCTGTTATAGTTGGGGCGGCACCATTTCCCGAACACGTTTGGCAGGCGGTATACATATACGCTGACATTGCCGCGCGCGCCGTACGCGAATACCGCGTCTTCAGCGGCCTTTTTGCTCTTGCCGTACGGGTTATCCATATCAGCCTGAATGGACGAGGTCATCAATACGGGCGTCTCGCCGCCATACCGTTCCAGCGTCTCCAACAGATCCAGCGTGAAACCTGTATTGCCCGCCGCAAACTCACCGGAGTCTCTCGGCCTGTTCACTCCGGCCAGATGAACGACAAAGTCAGCCCTCGCGCAGTACTCATCCAGCATCCCGGGGGCGGAATCTATGTCGAGCGGCAATACCGTTATCGGCGGCGGCAGCGCTCGCTGTTTATCCTTTCCATCGCGCATCGCTTCCAGCGTAGCGCACAGGTTTTTTCCTATGAATCCTTTCGCGCCCGTTACGAGGATGTTCATTGCCGCGCCCTCCTTAAAGTAAGACTGATGCGACATGTGTACGCCCGGCGCTTTAATGTGATGCCTGATGTATACTGATTAACGCCTGGTAGACGGATTCGCCCGATCGATGTAAAATGAGCGCATGGATGGATTAACGCGCCGCATCGATATAACCGCGTCCTCCGCCGAGAGGCTGGACGCCGCACTAACCGTCGCGTCCGGACACACGCGATCGTTCATCGAATCGAACATCCGCGCCGGACGCGCAACAGTAGACGATGCTACTATAACCAAACCCGGCTTCAAACTGAAGCCGGGTCAGCGTGTTTCACTCACGCTCCCGCCGCCTGAACCGATAGATTTGAAGCCTGAAGCGATGCAGTTGTCTATACTATATGAGGATAATGATATGGCCGTCGTCGATAAGCCCGCCGGGTTGGTTGTACACCCTGCGGCGGGACACGCTTCAGGCACATTGGTAAATGGATTGCTGGCGCAATTGGAGGGATTGTCGGGCATAGGCGGCGCGCTGCGTCCCGGCATTGTGCATCGATTGGATAAGGATACCAGCGGGCTGATACTGATCGCGAAGTCCGACCGCGCTCATACCCGGTTGGTCGATGACATTGCGTCGCGGCGCGTTCGCAAAACATACCTGACCGCCGTTCATGGCGCGTTCAAGGAGGATGAAGGCCGGATCGACGCGCCGATCGGACGGCATCCGACAGATCGCAAGAAAATGGCCGTAAGAGACGGAGGCAAGGACGCGATCACTCTATACCGACAGCGCGCGATACTACATAATACCTGCGGAGCGCGCGTTTCGTCGCTGCTCGAGGTGGACATAATAACCGGGCGTACTCACCAAATTCGCGTGCATATGGCATGGCGCGGTCATCCCGTGATAGGAGACCCGATTTACGGCGGTGAACGCGATAAAAATGGCGAATCGCGCCTGATGCTGCACTCGTGGCGGTTGTCGCTCGCGCATCCGGTGACGGGCGAGCGGCTGGCGTTGGAATCGCCGACGCCTATAGAATTCGCGCAATATATGGAATCCGCCAATTTCCATAGCAATTAAACCCATCACATCCGGCGGCGTATGTCCGGCGTTCACGCGGACAGACTATCCTTGAAAGCGAGGCGACGATCATGACCCGAGCGAATCGGCTGATCGGGCTGCCGGTCGTGCGCGAAGGCAGTCGTCTGGGCGTCGTAGATGGGGTAAACGTATCCCCGTGCGGTCGACGGCTGGCGGGATTGTTCCTGCAAACCGGCGGGCTGCGCGCCAGGTATCTGCCCTCCGAATCCATACGCCTGCTTGGCGAGAACGCCGTGCTCGCGGATGGATCGGAATCGCGCCGGGTGAAGCGTTTCGCGCTGCGTCACGCGCGCGATACCAGTGGGCTGAAGCTGGGCGTCGTTACCGACGCGCTGCTAGACGAACGCACGCTTTCAGTCGAGGCGGTGGAACTCTCGTTCGGGCCGATCGACGACCTGCTGCGCGGGCGATGCTGGGTGGATTCGTTTTCGGTGGATCCCGAAAGTGGCGATGTAATAGTGCCCTGCGACGCGTGGCGGACACGAACCCCGGCAAATTAAGACCGGATTATCAAGATTATCCATTCAAAGAAGGAGGTAATTCCATGAAAGCCGCAACAAAGATAGGGTTGGTTACAGGCGGGGTGGTGGGCGCCGCGCTTGGCGCCGGGCTGTTAATGACGAACCAGGGACACCAGCTGCGCAAGGCCGCTGCCTGGGGCGCGGATCAGGTTAAGCACGCGCTGCATAACCGGATTGGTTGATAGGAGACAGGAACAGCGTTACACAACGGGTTGCTGTATCAATGGATACAGCAACCCGTCTCCATTACAAGGGCAGCATGAAAGAGGTGCGGCTGTGCAGTCGATGCGGCAGGGTTGGAGTCGGCGGGGATTGATCGCGCTGGGCGTTGGAGCGCTGCTGGCGTTATTGCTGTGGTGGCGCGCGCTGGTCAGCGTGCTGCTGACGGTGATCAGCGCGGCGTTGCTGGCGTCGCTGATGCTGCCACTGAGCGTGCGGTTTGAGAAACGGATGAAGCCCAGCGGCGCGGCGGCGCTGGCTTTGTTCATACTGATAACCGGGCTGCTGATATTCCTCGGCCTGATCGTACCCACCATTTCCGTGCAGACGGAGCAGCTGTTCCTGCAGCTGCCCACGATCCTGGAGCGGCTGGATGTTTGGTCGTCCCGCGCCAATGAATGGCTGGACGCTATCGGCGCGCCCAGCCTGCCCGATATACCAGGCAGTCTGATGAACCTGGATTTATCAATAATCGTTACGGGGATCGTTCATTATGCCGGCGGTGTGCTGGGACAGCTGGCGCAGTGGCTGATCGTGCCTATACTGGCGTTCTACTTCATAAAGGATCGCGAGCGATTCTGCCATGGACTTACTATGATGATTCCGATAAAACACCGCCGCAAGGCGATGTGGATCGCGTCCGAAACGCGGCGCGCCCTGCTGATTTATGTGCGCGGACACGCGCTGGTATCGTTGCTCGTGGGCGTGCTGTCGGCGGTTGGATTGCTGATTCTGGGCGTGCCATCGTGGCTCGCGTTGGGCGTGTGGATCGCGCTGACGGATCTGGTGCCATACTTTGGGCCGATATTGGGCGCGATACCGATACTGCTGTTTAGTCCCGCGCTCGGCATGACGAAGACGCTGTGGTCGCTGGGCATCATACTGGCCGTAAATCAGGTTGAGGGGAACTTCGTTACCCCGAACGTCATAGGCGACCATATAGGCATTCATCCGGTGACCGTGCTAATAGCGTTGCTGCTGGGGAACCTGATGTTCGGGCTGTGGGGCATTGTGCTGTCGCTGCCCGCGTTGATTGTAGGCAAGACTGTCGCCCGGACGCTGCACGCCGCCAGCGAGACGCCGCCTGCGGCCTGCGCACAAAAACGTCTCCTATAACGAAGCCGGCATTTCCGCCTTATCATTTCCGCCTTATCATTTTCAGCCATGCCAGTTTTGCACACATACTTTTCAGCGCCATACCCTGATATCGGGTTGGATTTTGGCAAAGGGGTGAGCGATATGGATCATTGCTGCGCTGCCGATAAAGACTACAGGTATATCGCCGCACTCAACGATTTACGCGCGGTCGAATCCGACCCGGACGAGGTAACGCGGTACATTCTCTGCCGCGACATAGATTTATTAGGTGTGAACAACACCGATAATGATGACGGAATAATAGATTCGGTCGAATGGACGCCGTTGAGGCTCGCCCGGGGGATATGTATAGACGGCTGCGGACACAGCATACTTAACCTGCCCGACTCGCTATTCGAATATCTGCCTGAGGGTTCGGCGATGTCGCGACTGACGCTGGCCTGTTCGGTATACGCCTCTAAGTCGGAGGTATTCGGCGCGTTCGCGAGGGAGGCTGATTGCTCGGCGTTCTCAAGCTGCAAAGTAACCGGGCTTATAGTGAATCGATTCACCGTCCAAGGGCGGGATTGCGGCAGCAAGGTCGGCGCGTTCGCCGGCAACGCGCGAGGATGTTCGTTTGAGGATTGCGTGAACGAGGCTAACATCCAGACCGTCGGCACATATTCCACCGGCGGGATTGTCGGAACGACGCGCGAATGCTCGCTCACGCGCTGCGAGAATCACGGCAAGATATACGCGCTGAACGGCGTCCCGGCGGGTGCGATCGGCGGTCTGGCCGGTTCGACGGACAGCGGCACGACCATCGGCGGCGCGGAGGGAATCTGCGTGAACTTCGGCGACATCATAGGCTCAAACGGGGCGGGCTGGACCTGCAGCCTAGGCGGGATCGTAGGGTTCAACCGCGGGCCGATCGAACGATGCGTGAACATGGGTAGACTTGTTAACCATTCGCGCGGGGACGAGGCGTTCGATCCATCCAGTTCAGGCGGGATCGCCGGGGACAATTATTATTCAATACTAGACTGTATCAGCGCGGGCGACATCGAAGGCGGCGATAACGCGGGCGGCGTCATCGGCACGTTCTGCGCGTCAGGGTGGCACGACGCCAGTGTGGCCAGGAACACGGTCGCGCGCGTCAATATCGCGGGGGAGACCGCCGCCGGTATAGTCGCCTCCGTCCGTGCGCCTGACGAGGGCGTGTCGTTCAATTTCGTCGGGAACAGCGCTGCCGCCGGCTCTATCGTCGGCGCGTGCCGGGTCGCGCGGATATACAACCCTTGCGGCAAGGACTTAACAGAGCGGTTCGCCGGCAACTGCGGCGGCGCGGATACGCTGTTATATGGTCGCACTGGGGTCTGCGGCGATATCCCCGTCAACGGCCCGCTGGGCGAGTGCCTGGCGAACTGCGCGGATCTCACGGCCATAGGATACGGCGCTAACGCCGCCAACGGCGACGACTGCGTCGATATCATCGTCCGAGCGTATCCGATAGTGCTGGATCCGAACAATGGTCAGCCGAAGTTCGTCGTTTACGCCGACGCTGACAGGCGAGCCGACCTGCCGCGCAGCATCCAGTCGCCCGCCAGCGGCGGCGAGATAGTGCTGCTGGGTTGGTACACGCCAGGCGGCCGCAATGTTAAGCGCGGCGACAGGCTGGAGAACGAGCGGCTGTTAGTTGCGGACTGGGGCACGCGCGACGCGTGCTGCGAACCGTGCGACACCGACGACGCACTGGCCGATGTGATCGAATCGATAGCGAGCGGAGAGGCCGCGTGCGGCGCGATGCTGGAGTCCGGCGCGGAAACGATCCGGCAGATGGTAGAACTGTACGCAAGCGGCTGCGCGGCTTACGATTGTCAAAGCATACTTGACCTGATAGGCAGCGTAAAGGATATGACCGCTTCCGTATCCGAGTTCGAGTCGCAGTTGGCGCGCAAGATGTTCATGTCGCTTGAAGCGTTGACCAAATGCCGAGGAGCCGGTAGAAGCTGCGATAGCGCGGGTATATGCGACGCGGCGCGCGGCGCGCTGAACAAGGTGCTGCGCTCCATACGCGGCGAGGATTGGGCCATCGGCACGTTGATCGACTCCGGCGCTTCCGCTCTGGGTACCATATGCCCCGCCATGGGATGCACCGCTGGTTCGGCTCCTTGCGGATGCGCGAGTCCGGATAGGTGCGCGCCTACCGGCAATGAGTGCATCATCGACATGTTCGACGCGGTTGCCGGGCTGACCAACGCGACGGCGGACGTCGAGGAACGTATGTCCAGCAAGCTGTACATGTCGCTAAGCTCGTTGTGCGCCGATACGCCGGATAACCAACCCTGCGCGATCGATCCGTGCGAGGTGGGGGGCATAATCGAATCCATCGCGCAAAGCGACAAGGCCGCCAGCGCCATCATCGCTCAAGGCGCGGCGGCGTACGACTGTTACGACGCAACCAACCAGCCGGTCGCCTTTATCAACAGCCTAAGCGGCCTGCTGAGCGCGGCAAAGCGCATTGGTCAGGCAAATGTCGGCAAGCTGAGCTGCTCGCTGACCGCGCTGTGTGAAACTGGCCCGATGATAGGCTGCCCATGCGACGACGCGAGCGCATACTCCTGGACGGAGTATCCTCTCGATTGTGAGTGTGGAATTTTCTAAACCGGCATTTATTTCACAAGTCCCTTGGCGCCGTTATCCCGAGCGCGGCGCGCGATTGTGGAGAACATCAGGTTCACCAGATAGTATGTCAGCGCGACCAGCAGGTACACGACCAATATATCCTGAGCGGTTACGATAGTACGGTGAGACGCTACGATCTTGCTGGTGAACGACAGCTCGTATGTGCCTACCGCCGCGCAGAACGACGTATCCTTTATTGTAGTGACAAACTGAGCGATCAGGGGCGATCGTATCCGGCGCAGCGCCTGCGGGACGATGACCTTCACCATCGCGCCGACGGTAGAGAAGCCTTGCGAATACGCCGCCTCCCACTGTCCCTTGTGGATGCTGTTCAGTCCGCCGCGCACAATCTCGGCGACGACGGCCGATGTGAATACCGTCATCGCGGCGATGCCGCTCTCCAGCGGCGGCAGCCTGGTCATGAACCTCATACCGATTATGAACAGCGTCAGCGGAATGTTGCGTATCGCCTCAATGTACATAGTCGCCAACACGGTCAGCGCGCCCAGCTTGCGCGATCGCATCAGCGCCAGCACCGTCCCGAATATGAAACTCAGCGCGATCGACACCGCCGCGATATACAGCGTATTGAGCAATCCCGTGCCGAGAAATTTCAGTATCTGCGGCGTAAACACCTTCTGGAACGCGCGCGCCCAAGTATCAAACATTCCGCACGCTCCTCTTCTCCAATTGCCGCGCGACCATTGAGATCGGCAGGCATATGGCCAGGTACAGCAGCCCGGTCATCACGAACGTCGGGCCGTATATCAGGTTGGAACCACTCCAGCTGTCCGCGACGTACATTAGTTCACCGCCCGCTATAACGGCCAACACGGAAGAATTTTTGATCAGGTTAACCACCTGGTTGGTCATCGCGGGCAAGGCAACCTTAACTGACTGCGGCAGTATGACCAGCCGCAGTGTTTGAGCGCGGCTGAAACCCTGGCTCTCCGCCGCCT
>JAITDK010000226.1 GCA_031282605.1 Oscillospiraceae bacterium | reverse complement strand
CTGGGCTGCGCCGACAGAGGCCTGTCATGCTCGGGGTGTGTAAAACACTCGCCTTCAGGCGAGGCGTATTCCATTGAGCCGTCGGCAGACTGCGGCATAACCGCAAGCCTCACAGCCTCGGATCGTGGAGCCGGGGACGCCGTCTTGACCGCCGCCGTCATGTTGTCGACCCGCCGCGCCGTCGTCCGCTGCGTCAGCTGAGCCGACCGTTCGACACGATAAACGCGCGGCGTCCTCGACGCCGACGAGCCTTGCGACTGCCGATGGGATTGGTTTTTCTCGTTTGCGGTCATGGCTTTGCGGATAGTCCGCAGCGCCGCTGCGGCGATGGATATCCAAACTATTAACGTAATCAATCCGTTCAACGCGTACACGCGATCACCCCTTCCCCATACGCTTAGTATACGGTTCGGAACACGGGTTGTCAACACGTCGAACGTATGGTTCGCGCGAAGGTCAAAAAAAGTCAAAAATAACCGGTTGCACATTCTTCATAATCTGCTATACTATGAATAGACAGGAATAGTCAGGCCGGTAAGGGGTGCTAATGGGCGTGAAGCCGTTAAGCGACGATATTGAGGCGTTCATCAAGGCGCTGTTGGGTGAGGATCAGGATCAGGTAGACGTGCAGCGCAACGAGCTGGCAGGGTATTTTCGATGTGCGCCCAGCCAGATCACATATGTGCTGTCCACCCGGTTTACGCCTGACCGAGGATATGTAATCGAATCCAGGCGCGGCGGCGGCGGGTTTGTACGAATCCTGAGACTGAAGAAGACCAAGGCCGATCACCTGCTGTACCTGATCAACCAGCGCATCGGCGCGTCTGTGTCCGCACAGGATGCGAATGCGATGATTGATCAGCTGTTTGAGCAGGGTATCGTCAACGAGAGGGAGGCCGCGCTGATGCGCGCCGCAACCTCCACGCGGGCGATCAACCTGCCCATTGCTCTTAAGGATACGCTCCGGGCCAGCGTAATGCGGGAAATGCTGCTGCAGATCGCGCTGGAACAAAAGGAGGCTTGAATATAATGCTATGCGAAAGCTGCCATCAACAGCCAGCCACAGTCCACCTGACCACGATAGTAGGCGGCGAAAAAATCGAACAGCACCTGTGCGCCGCATGCTGCCAGAAACATAAACAGGCGCTGACGATGGCCGGCATGTCCACGCTGCTGCTTAACCTGCTGCAGGGTTCGTCCACGCCGACCAGCGACCAGCCGGACATCCGCTGCGAAACATGCGGCCAGACGTTCGACATGTTCCAGAAATCGGGGATGCTGGGGTGTCCAAGGTGTTATGAGTCATTCCGGGCGCACCTTACGCCGCTGCTCACGCGCATACACGGCAACGCGCGCCACACAGGCCGCGCCCCCTCCCGCACGGAGGAGCAAAGCCACATCCGCCGCCGCATGGACGCGCTGAAACGCGAGATGGATCGCGCCGTCGCCGACGAAGACTTCGAGCTGGCGGCCAAACTGCGCGATGAGCTCCGCGCGATGACCCCGGCGCAGGACGGCGCTCAAGACGCAAGGCATAACCCCGCTCCTTGCCCCGACGGCGCAGCCTGCTCAGAAGGAGATAACCATGCCTGAACTGCCCGGCTTCAATCCGGCGGCCAAACCGCCTATCAACCCATTCGAGGGTATGTCGCCCGAGAGCGACGTCGTGTTGACCAGCCGAGTCCGCCTTGCGCGCAATCACGCCGGCATGCCCTTTCCCGGACTCCTCGACCCGGAGAAGGCGCAGGACAGCATCCGCCGCGCCGCGGAAGCGCTCTCCCCCCACGGATTGACGCTGATGCGCATGGATTCGCTGTCCGTGCTGCAGCGGCAGACGCTGGTCGAGCGGTGGCTGATCAGCCGCGATCTGCTGAAGTCGCCGGATCGCTCCGCCGTGCTCGTATCCGAGTTTGATTCGTGGGATATCAAATCCGGCCATGGCGAACTGCCGTCCAAGATGCTCAGCGTCATGGTCAATGAGGAGGATCACTTGCGCGTTCAGGCGTTCGTCAACGAATTCAACCTGGACGAGGCCGCGAGAATCGCGTTCGAGGCCGATCAATGGATCATTGAAAAAATCGACGTTGCGTATGATGAGGAGTTCGGGTATCTAACCGCGTGCCCGACGAACACGGGGACCGGAATGCGTGCGTCGGTCATGCTGCATATGCCCGCGTTAACATGGTCGGGCGAGATGGGCAAGGTCACGCAGGCCGTATCCAAACTGGGCCTGACCCTGCGCGGCCTGTACGGCGAAGGAACCGAGGCGCAGGGCGACTTATACCAGCTGTCCAACCAAGTGACACTGGGTCGGACGGAGGGCGAGATACTCGACGACATGCGCTCCGCCACCAGCCAGATGATGGATTGGGAGCGTAAGGTACGCGTCGCGCTGCACGCGGGCGACCGAATCGCGCTGGAAGACCGACTCATGCGCGCCTTGGGCGTGATGGAGCGAGCAAGGAAGATCAGCGCGAAGGAATTCATGCAGCGATGGTCGTGTCTGCGGCTGGGCGCGTGCATGAAACTGATCCCGCTAAGGCTATCGGCCCTTGACAGACTGCTGACCGCGGCTCAACCGGCCAGCCTGCAGCAAAGAGCGGGAGAAACGCTGTCGGATGAACAACGGGACGTCCGCAGGGCTTCGATGGTACAGTCCGCAATGAAGGAGTGAAATAGATGGCATTCTCCGGCAAATTCACCGAACGGGCGCAGCGCGCGCTGAGCGCCGCCCAGGAATCGGCGCAGAAGATGCGCCACAACTATGTCGGCACCGAGCATCTGTTGCTGGGACTGCTAAGCGAACAAGGCGGCCCGATGCAGAAACTGCTGGGCGGCATTCGATATGACCAGGCGATGCAGACGGCGGAGAAACTCGTCGGCACCGGCGAGGGCAGCCTCCCCGGCCAGATGAGCTACACGCCGCGCACAAAGAAGATATTGGAAGTCAGCGTTATGGAGGCGCGCACGCTGGGTCACAGCTTCGTTGGTACGGAGCATCTGTGGATGGCGTTGCTGCGCGAAGGCGAGGGCGTCGCCGCGCGCATCCTCCAGTCGCTGGGCATGGATATAAACTCAGCGCGGCTCAACCTGGAGAAGACGCTGAGGGGCGAGGCGGTCGGCGGGGACGCCCAGTCGGTACCGACGCCCGCGTTGGACGCGTTCAGCCGCGACCTGACCCGATCCGCGGAGCGCGACGAACTAGACCCCGTCATAGGCCGCGCGACCGAGATCGAGCGCATAGTACAGATTTTGATCCGTCGCACGAAGAACAACCCGGTGCTGATCGGCGAACCCGGCGTAGGTAAGAGCGCCATCGTCGAAGGCCTGGCGCAGCGCATCGTCAACGGCTCAATACCGCATCTGCTGCGCGGCAAGCGGTTGGTGTCTCTGGACATCGCGTCTATGATCGCGGGCAGCAAGTATCGCGGCGAGTTCGAGGAACGGTTCAAGAACGCCATAGCCGACCTGAAGAAGGCCGGAAACGTTATACTGTTCATTGACGAGATGCATACCCTCATCGGCGCGGGTAACGCGGAAGGCTCGCTGGACGCCTCCAACATGATCAAACCCGCGTTGGCGCGAGGCGAGATACAGTGCATCGGCGCGACCACGATCGACGAGTATCGCAAGCACATCGAGAAAGACGCGGCGCTGGAGCGCCGATTCCAACCCGTGACTGTTGGGGAACCGACGAAGGACGAGGCGGTTCAGATAATATTCGGACTGCGCGACAAGTACGAGGCGCATCACAAGGTGCGCATCACGGACGAGGCGGTGCGCGCCGCGGTTACGCTGTCGGATCGTTATATATCGGATAGATTCCTGCCCGACAAGGCCATAGACCTGATGGATGAAGCGGCGTCGCGCGTGCGGATAAAGTCGTTTACGCCGCCGCCTGATCTAAAGGAACTCGAAGCGAAGATAGAAACGCTCGAGAAGGAGAAGCAGGAGGCCATTTCCCACCAGGACTTCGAGAAGGCCGCCAGCCTGCGCGACGAGGAAAAGCGCGCGCGCATGGAGATGGAGGCGCGCCAGGATCAATGGGAGCATGGCGTCGAGGCCGTGACCGAGCAGGTGGGCGAGGAGGAGATCGCGCAGATCGTAGCCGCGTGGACCGGCATCCCAGTAGCGCGGCTTACGGAGGACGAATCCGAGCGGCTGCTGCGTTTGGAGGATGAGCTGCACAAGCGGCTGATCAGCCAGGATGAGGCGGTGGCGGCGGTATCCCGCGCGATACGCCGCGCCCGCGCGGGACTTAAGGATCCGAAGCGACCGATCGGCTCGTTCCTGTTCCTGGGGCCCACGGGCGTGGGCAAGACCGAACTGTGCCGCGCTCTGGGCGCCGCACTGTTCGGCGACGAGTCCGCTCTGGTGCGGCTGGATATGTCGGAGTATATGGAGAAGCACACGGTATCGCGGATGATAGGCAGCCCACCGGGCTATATCGGCCACGACGAGGGCGGCCAGCTCACCGAGGCTGTGAGGCGCAAGCCCTACTGCGTAATCCTGCTGGATGAGGTCGAGAAGGCGCATCCAGACGTATTCAACATCCTGCTGCAGATTCTCGAGGATGGGCGCCTGACGGACTCGAAGGGGCGCGTCGTGAGTTTCCAGAACACAGTGGTCGTAATGACGTCCAATATTGGCGCGCACGAGATCGCGCACGCGAAGCGGATGGGATTCGGCGACTCAGGCGGAGCGGCCGATTACGAGAGCATGAAGGCCGGCGTAACCGCCGAGGTGAAGCGGTTCTTCCGTCCGGAGTTCCTGAACCGGCTGGATGAGATGATCGTATTCCACGCGCTGGAAAAGGATCAGATATACCAGATAGCCGTGCTGATGCTGCGGCAAGTGGCGGAGCGGTTGAAGGAACGAGGCGTGTCGCTGACGTTCACCGAGGACGCGATAAATATGCTGTGCGAACAAGGATATGATCCGGCGTTCGGCGCGAGGCCGCTGCGCCGAACGATACAGCGCATGGTAGAGGACGCGCTAAGCGAGGAACTGCTAGCGGGTCGGATGCAGCTGGGCAGCCGCCTGGAGGTATTCCGAGACGGCGAAGCGTTGGGATTCAACAAGATTGACGAGGCGATCGCCTCCCCGGTCGAACAGGTTACGGCGGAGTCGTAGATTCCTAGTTAACCACGGGGCGCGCTCATATCCCTCACCCCCTCTATCGCCGCGGCGGCGGAGGGGGTGAGCTGTCGTCTGCGGGGATAGATGGGTTAGTCCAACCGAACTCAATTAAAAACGTTCAAACATGCAAGAATCGCATTCAGAGGGATACTTATCCTTTTTTAACGCGTCTATAATCCGTACGCTAAAAATATCCACAAACGCGCGAAGACGGGGAGTTCTTAGCGGCACGAGTATATATGCAAAGGGGGATAACCAAGTGTATAAGGTCGCACGGGTAGTCGTCTGTCCGCTGGTTATCATGATATCAGTATTGTTATCGGCCACTGGCGCCCTGGCATTGGATATCATAAGTTACAATCCGCCGATCGGATTCACCACGATCGAGGACTTTGACTATGAATCCCGTTCGCTTCAGTTGATGCTGCTAAGCGCCGACGGAAACCTCAGCCTCATGTTCGCCGTGTCATATTGCTCGGGATTTGAATGGCTGGATCTGGCGAGCGTATCGGAAGACAACCTGCCATCGCTGCTGGCGGAGATGCGCTTTGACACGGACGCGTTGGGAGTCGCCGCCAAGATCGTCGCCGAAACGGACGCAGTGACCGACGAGGAATTCGCGTACATAATCATGTATGACGAGTATGGCCAGCAGGATCACATCATAACAATCGGCGCCGACGGCTGGATCGAGTACGCCGCGATCGTGCGCAACAACGGTCCGCTGACCGACGAGGATTACGAACTGCAGTACCGGTTCTATGATTCGATTGAGATTGCTCGGTGAGTATCGCTTGCGTCAGAATAGTCCAACGCCGAATATCTCTTTCGCCAGTTCCTGAGGACTAGGGCTGTAAACCACGATAAACATTATTGACAATACCCGCCTTTAGGCATATAGTAACGGAGGCGGTAAACGTTGCCGCCGGTTTCTTGTTCCTTCCAACCAGAAAAGGAGGTGCGAGGCATGGACCTATCCGACAGTCGAAGTCCCGAAGTACCGCAACGACCTCGCACACCGCTGTGTAGGAAGGGGGCGCATCATCGATGCGTTTATTTGGCCGCGATCTCCTGCGCGGGCTGTCCCGCGCGTCCGATTCTAACGCCCTGACACCGACGCCGGGCGCCGTGCGTGCCCGTGAGCGTTTGCTGCTGTCCGCTACGAAGAATCAGGACGATCTGTTCGATTACTTCGAGACCGACATCCACGGCTACGATGAGGACATGGCCGAGCGGATGCGCGAGTATTACGGCCCGAACAAACTAACCAAGGCAAAGAAGGAAACCATGGCGCACAAGGTATTCGGGGCGTTCGTGAACCCGTTTACCGTTGTGCTGTTTGTGTTGGCCGCCATTTCATTGACGACGGATGTGATCGCCGCGAAGCCCGGAACACGCGATCCCAGCGCTGTCGTCATTATCATGACGATGATCACGGTCAGCGGACTGCTGCGGTTCGTTCAAGAGTTAAGGAGCGGTCGCGCCGCCGAAAAGCTCTCCGAGATGGTCGAGACCACCATCGCGGTGCAGCGGTCGTATGGATTTACGGAAGAAAATTCAAAAGATGACGATGGACACGGGGATCGCTCCGGCGAACCGCGCACCGCTCGTTCCGACGACCGCAATGAAATCCCTATCGACGAGATCGTCGCGGGCGATATTCTCTACCTCGCCGCCGGGGACATGGTGCCCGCCGACGTGCGCATACTCTCCGCGAAGGACTTGTTCGTCAGCCAAGCCTCGCTGACCGGCGAGAGCGAGCCTGTCGAGAAGTACGCGCACAAATATAACGACGATAATTCCTTAAGCAAGAATCCTCTTGATTACAACAACCTAGCGTTCATGGGCAGCAACGTCATATCCGGATCGGCCATGGCGCTGGTCGTCGCGGTCGGCGACGATACCGTGTTCGGCGGGATTGCGCAGCGTCTGCGCGCCAAGAAGGAACCGACCGCCTTTGAGAAAGGCGTCAACGGCGTGTCGTGGGTGCTGATACGGTTCATGATGGTTATGGTGCCCGTCGTGCTGTTCGTCAATGGCTTCACGAAGGGCGACTGGATGGAGGCCTCGCTGTTCGCGCTGTCCGTGGCCGTCGGACTGACGCCCGAGATGCTGCCGATGATCGTATCCGCAAACCTGTCCAAGGGCGCGTCCGCGATGTCCAAGAAGAAGGTCATCGTAAAGGATCTCAACTCCATCCAGAACTTCGGCGCGATGGACATACTGTGCACCGACAAGACGGGCACGCTGACCCAGGATCGCGTTACGCTGCTCAAGTCGATGGACGTCCACGGCAACGAGGACGAGCGCGTCCTTCGCCACGCGTATCTGAACAGCTACTACCAGACTGGGCTAAAAAACCTTATGGACATAGCCATAATCAAGTACGCCACCGAGAGATCCCTGGTGGAGGCGTGGCATAACTACCGCAAGGTAGACGAGATACCCTTCGACTTCAACCGACGGCGTATGAGCGTGGTCGTCGCGAACGGCAAGACCCAGCTGATCTGCAAGGGCGCCATAGAGGAGATGCTGCAGGTCAGCCGATTTGCCGAGTACCGCGGCGAGGTTGTGCCGCTGACTGATGAACTGAAGCAGGAGATACGCGATACCGTCGCCAAACTTAACATGGACGGCCTGCGCGTGCTGGGTATCTCGCAGAAGAGCAACCCATCCCCCATCGGCGCGTTCTCAGTGGCGGACGAGGCCGACATGGTGCTGATGGGTTACCTCGCGTTCCTTGACCCGCCCAAGGCGAGCACGGCGCAGGCTATCCACGCGCTTTCGGAGTACGGCGTAGGCGTAAAGATACTAACAGGCGATAATGATTCCGTAACGCGCTGCGTGTGCCGCCAGGTCGGCTTGCCGGTAGATCACATCCTGCTCGGCTCCGAGGTCGAAGAACTGGATGACGCGGCGCTGGCCAAAGAGGTCGAGCGCACGACCGTATTCGCGAAACTCTCGCCCGCCCAGAAGGTGCGCATAGTGGCCGCGCTGCGCCGAAACGGGCACACCGTCGGCTACATGGGCGACGGCATAAACGACGCGGCCGCTCTGAAAGAAGCCGACGTCGGCATATCCGTTGACAACGCTGTGGATATCGCGAAGGAATCCGCGAACATCATACTGCTGGAAAAGGATCTGATGGTGCTTGAACAGGGCGTGATCGAAGGCCGCAAGACATACGCGAATACGATCAAGTATATCAAGATGACCGCGTCCAGCAACTTCGGCAACATGCTCTCCGTGCTGGCGGCGAGCGCGTGCCTGCCGTTCCTGCCTATGCTGCCCATACAGATACTGACGCTGAACCTTCTTTACGATATATCCTGCATAGCCATCCCGTTTGACAACGTTGACGCCGAGTATCTTCGCATACCGCGCCGCTGGGATCCATCCTCGATCAGTAAGTTCATGCTGTGGATCGGACCCGCGTCCTCGGTGTTCGACATTACCACTTACCTGCTGATGTACTTCGCGGTATGCCCAAGCGTGTTTGGCGGTCAATTCCACGCGCTGGGCGCGGAGTCTCAGGCCGGGTTCATGGCGTTGTTCCATACTGGATGGTTCGTGGAATCGCTGTGGAGTCAGACACTCGTCGTGCACATGATCCGCTCGCCGAAGATACCGTTCTTGCGGTCGCGCGCCAGTTGGAAGGTTACGGCCATGACCATGGTAGGGGTGGCGGTCGGAACGCTGATTCCCTACACGATAGTCGGGCGCTGGATCGACATGAGCGCGCTGCCGGGACTGTTCTTCCCGATACTGGCCGCTACTGTACTGGGCTACATGGCGCTGGTCACGCTGCTCAAGAGGGTATTCATCAGGCGGTACGGGGAGCTGCTGTGAGCATCCCCCATCCACCGAGGCGGCTTGGATCGCTCGCCGCGCTGGCATTGTCGCTTGCGTTGATCCTGTGCCTCGCCGCCTGCTCGCCGCAGCCGAACGCGCTTGCGCCGCTGGACGTATATGTCCTCAACGTGGGCAAGGCGGACGCGATAATCGTTGGCTGCGGCGGGCAATGGATGCTCGTTGACGCGGGATTGGAGGAGACGTCGGGATACGTAACGGCCGCCATGCGCGCGCTGAACATCGACTCGCTGACATGCGCGGTGGCGACGCATCCGGACAAGGATCACATCGGCGGCATGTCGGCGGCGATACGCGCGATACCCACGCGCCGCCTGTACGAGCCGCCGATGCGTTTGGATAACAAGCCCTCGCGCGCGATGCGCGACGCGTTATCACAGACGGGTACGCCGTCAAGCACCGTCCGATCAGGCGACTCATGGATGCTTGGCGATGCCGGCGTACACGTGATAGCGCCAGGTAAAGCGGCGCTTGAGTTGAACAGCGAGAATGAAGCGTCGCTCGTATTGATGATCACCCACGGCTCCAAGCGTATATTGTTGGAGGCCGACGCGCAGTCCGTCAGCGAGAATGAGATGCTGTCGGTTTATGATGATTTACGCGCGGACGTGCTCAAGGTCGCGCATCACGGTTCAGATAAATCAACGGGCGAGGCGTTCCTCGCGGCCGTCAACCCATCGATAGCCGTCATATCGACGGGCGAACGCGCGGACGGCAAGGATAGCGACGCGCTGCCCGCGCCGTCCACGCTGTCACGTTTGAAATCCATAGGCGCGGCTGTCTACCGAACCGACGTCGACGGCGACATCCACATCCATTCAGACGGCGAAACGATCACCGTTGCCGCGGAGTAAAGCCGCGCTGGAATATTTTCCCGCGCGGGATATACCGGCATTATCATATTCAACCACGGCTGTACCGGATTCAAGCGCGGCTTCATTGCGGATTAACATGGTTCTGGATACACTATCCATGTCGATTCAATTCGGCAAGGAGGTAACGCTATGAAGATCAGCCATCATCACCATAACCATGAAAAGCGCGCGTCCGCGCTGAGCGTACGGCGGGAACTGCTACGGAAGGAGTTGGAAGCTGTGCATCTGCAGATGGAGAAAATAGGCTCGTATATCCAGCGTCTGCGCAAGGCGATGGGACTCACTCAAGGCAGGCTGGCCGAATCGCTGTCCGTCAGCCCGCAGGCCGTATCGAATTGGGAACGCGGCGACTCGCTGCCCGACGCGTCACAATGGATCCCGCTAAGCCAGGCATTGGGCACTACGGTCGAACTGTTACTCTACGGCGGCGAACTGCCCGAGGACGCCGAAGAATCCGCCGTTGAACCCATCAGCCCGCTGGAGCCCACAGCTCCGCTGGAACCCACAGCACCGTTGGAACCTACAGCACCGCTGGAGCCCACAGCACCGCTGGAGCCCACAGCGCCGCTGGAACCCACAGCTCCGCTGGAGCCCACAGCGCCGCTAGAACCCACAGCGCCGCTGAAGCCCGTGAAACCTGTCGCCGGGATTCACGTCTCCTATCATGACGATGATGAAGATGAAGACGAATACGACGATGACGACGATGACGAAGAAGACGACGACGATGACGACGATGACGATGACGACGATGACGATAACGAAGATGACTCCGACGGCGGCATAGACAATCGCGCCAAACCGCGTGATCCATGGGATCAGGTTATCGCGCTCGCGCCGTTCATCAGCCATGAAACGTTGGATGTGCTGGCGCGCAAGGCCTGCGAGGGCGAGCGCCCCGACTGGGATAAGCTGCACAGGATCGCGCCGTTCGTCAGCCGTAGCACCATGAGCGAACTGGCCCGCCTCACCGTCACGGGCAAGAATCCCGACTGGAAGGCGCTGCGCAGACTCGCGCCGTTCCTGGGTAAGGACGCGCTCAGCGAGATCATCGAATCCGTCGCCGATCAGAAGAACATCGACTTGAACGAGTTGGTCAGACTCGCGCCGTTCCTGAATCGAAGCGAGCTGGCGCGCCTGCTGCAGATTGCCTCGCGTGGCAAAATTCCCGATATTGACCTGCTGCGCAAACTGGCGCCGTTCCTGCCGCGTTCGGTGATAGACGACTATGTCATGCACGCCGTCGAGGGCAAGGCCTGGAATTACAGGCCCGAACAGCCGCGAAGCGACGACGACCACAAGGGCAGGCCATGGCAGGTGAATTGGGATTGGCCAGAAGACGCGAACGAGGTACTGGAGAACGTCCAGCGCGAGGTGTCCAATGCCGTTCGCCAAGGCATCAACCTAAGCCAGAACGTGAGCAAGCAAGCCCGTAACGCCATTCGAGATACGCTAAACAATCTCTTCCCCGACGAGGGCGACGACAAGTAAGGAGGCTTCCCCATGAACGAGCGCACAGCCGCAAAACTAGCCGCCCTGCGCAGCGAACACGGCTACACCCGCGATGAACTGGCGGCTATGCTGGCTGTACCCGTCGCCGCTGTCGAGGCTTGGGAATCCGGCGTTGACTGGCCCAACACCCCGTCGCTGATCAAGCTGGCGAAGGTATACAGCGTGTCGCTGGACAGCCTGTTGCTGGACGAAGATCCGGATGACGTAAGCGTGCCCGGCGCGAGCGGAACCTACGCCGAATTCGTCGGAGAGTCCGCCGGGTTCAAGGAGGAATTCGACCAGACCGACGACTATCATTTCCATATCGGCGGGACGAATATCCGCATCAGCCGCGTACAGTTCCCATACCCGATCATTGTAACCGCGGCGTATCTGGCGGCGGGATTCCTGTTCAACTGGTGGCATCCGGGCTGGCTGCTGTTCCTGACGATCCCGCTGTATTACACGGTGCCCGACTTCGAGCATGAGCCGCTGCGCTCCGCGCTGCTGAAGTTCCCCTATCCCGTGCTGATCACGCTGGTGTATCTGTCGATGGGCTGCTTCCTGAATTGGTGGCATCCCTGGTGGCTGCTGTTCATGACAATCCCGCTGTATTACATATTCGCGGCGCACGCGGACAGGGCGTAAGAGGATAACAGACCGCCGTGGGATGATAATCCCACGGCGGTTTAAACTTTGGTGGTTTGCGGCTTACTGAGGCCGCGGAATTATGGCAGTATAGGTTAAAACATACGCCTAGCAAGTTAAAAAGTTTATTGATGCCGTTCGTGGCCTGTAATATACTGCTGTGTAGTGAAGTTATATGTTCGGCATAAGCAATGGCGTAAGGAGTGATCATCCATGGTTTGTTCCGCGGAAGACCGTTATCAGCGCATGAAATATAAGCGATGCGGGCGCAGCGGGCTGGCGCTGCCGCTGGTATCGCTGGGGTTGTGGCACAATTTCGGGGAGGAGACCGCTTACGCCCAGTGCAAGGATATGATCTTGGGCGCATTCGACTTGGGTATCACCCATTTCGACCTGGCAAATAACTACGGTCCGCCGCCAGGCTCGGCTGAAACGACGTTCGGCCGCATACTGAAGGATGGGTTGAAACGATATCGGGACGAGATTATTGTATCCACCAAGGCGGGATACCGGATGTGGCCAGGCCCGTACGGCGAATGGGGCAGCAAAAAATACCTGCTCGCCAGTCTGGATCAGAGTCTCTCCCGCATGGGCCTTGATTACGTGGATATCTTCTACCACCATCGCCCCGATCCGGATACGCCGCTTGAGGAAACGATGGATGCGCTGGCGCAGGCGGTACGTCAAGGTAAGGCTATGTATGTCGGCATATCCAACTACAACGCCGAACAGGCCGCGGAGGCGTGCGGTATTCTCAAGTCCATGGGTGTGAATATGCTGATCTGCCAGCCGCGCTACAACATGTTCGACCGCCGGCCGGAGGAAGGGTTATACGGCGTTTTACGTGAACATGGCGTCGGCTCCGCGCCGTACTCGCCGCTGGCGCAGGGTCTGTTGACCAACCGCTACCTGGAAGGCATCCCCGTTGATTCCCGCGCGGCGGGTTCCAGCGTATTCCTCAAGGCGGATCAAATAACGTCGGAACGGGTCGGAAAGGCGCGGCGGCTCGACGAAATCGCGCGGGAGCGCGGCCAGACGCTGGCGCAGATGGCTCTGGCGTGGCTGCATCGCGATCCCGTGACCGCGACTGTGATCATAGGCGCAAGCAAGCTCTCCCAGATTAAGGATTGCGTGGGCGTCGCGAGCCATTGTGATTTCACGGCGGACGAACTGAGCCGGATCGACGCTATATTATCGGATGGAACGCCATGAACGGCAGCGCGCTGTACCTGGAATCGCTGCGCCGCGAGGTGGTTTTAGCGCAGGGTTGCACCGAGCCTGCCGCCGCTGCGCTGTGTTCGGCCGCCGCGGCTGAATTGCTGGGCGAACCGGCGCTCCGGGTCACGCTCGCCGTCAGCCCGTATGTGTACAAAAATGGAATGAACGTCGGCATCCCCGGCGTGCCTAACGCGACAGGACTCGCGATTGCCGCCGCGCTGGGCTGTGTGATCGCCGATCCGGCGCAAGGGCTTGCGGTCATGCAAAACCTGCGGTCGGAGCAGATCGACCGGGCGCGGCGCATGACGGACGACGGACGCGTGCATATCACCATGCTGTCGTCCGCGGAGAAGGTGTATTTCGAGGCGGCGTGTCAGTCGGAGCGTCATACGGCTCGGTGCGTGATCGCGCGTTTTCACAATCAGATTCAATTGAAAGAACTGGATGGCGAGGTTCTCTTTCAAATGGCGGAGGATCGGCAGGACGGCCTGACCGACGCCGGGCGCGCTTCGCTCGCCGCTCCGCCGGAATCGATGACAGTGCGCGGTATACTTGATTTCTGCAGGATGGAACCGTTTGAATCGTTTCACATGCTGCGCGAGGTCGTGGCGGTTAATTTGTGCATCGCGCGGGAAGGACTGAGGGGCGAGTGGGGGCTTAGGGTAGGCAAGACGCTGGAGACGAATCGCCGCACGGGATTCTTACGCAGCGACGCGGCTCAGGAGGCCATCGCGCTCACGGCCGCGGCGGCTGACGCGCGCATGGCCGGCTGCGACCTTCCGGTTATGAGCACGGCGGGCAGCGGGAATCAGGGATTGACGGCGTCCCTGCCCATCATGGTGGCGGCAAAACACGCGTCGGTTTCGGAAGAGACGATGCTGCGCGCGCTGGCGATGAGCCTGCTGATTACCATCCACACCAAGACGTACCTAGGTCGGTTGAGCGCGTTGTGCGGATGCGGGGTTTCCGCCGCGATCGGGGTGTGCGCGGGGCTGGTGTTCATGATGGACGGCGACGACGAAGCGGTACTTGCCGCGATGCGTTCGATGGCGGCGGATATTACGGGGATGTTCTGCGACGGAGCGAAGCCGGGCTGCGCGCTGAAGATCGCGACCAGCGTACACGCGGCGTATCAGGCGGCCGCGCTGGCGCTGGCGGGTGTGGGCGCGGGCGCGCGCGACGGCATCGTGCGCATGGATATCGAGCAAACCCTGGCGGGCATAGGCAGGCTCGGCGGCGAGGCGATGACCGGAGTCAACGACGCGATACTCTCGCTGCTGCGCGAGGCATAAACGGCAAGGAGAATGCTTTGAATGGACAAAAAGACAAGGGTACTCAACGCGTTTCAGGGTAAACCGGTCGACCGCACGCCTTTCAGTTTCTGGTACCACTTTGGCGGGGAGAAGGCGCGTGGCGAGGGATGCGTTCAAGCGGAGCTGGAGTATTTCCGCCGTACGCAGGTTGATTACATGAAGATAATGAGCGACGGTTTCGGCGGATCTCAGGCCGATTATGGCGCGAGCAAGGCGTCCGACTGGGCGCATATCAAGAAGCTGGGCAAGGACAGCCCATATTTCAAAGGGCAGGTGGAACGCTGCAAGCGGATCAATGAGGAGCTAAAGGGCGAGACGCTCACGTTCTACAACATATTCGCCCCGTTCTCCGTGATGCGCTGGCCAGGCGACGAGATGATTATGGCTCACCTGAAGGAAGACGAAGCGAGCACGCTCTCCGGACTCGCGGTGATAGCGGAGGAATGCGCAGATCTGGCGGAGGCCGTCATAACGGAGGGCGGGTGCACGGGCGTATACGTCGCGCTGCAAGGCGCCGAGAAGGATCGCTTCTCCGTTGAGGAATACCGCCGCATGATCACGCCGTCCGATCTTGCCGTATTCAGCCGCGCCAACGCCGTGGGCGGCGTCAACATCGCTCACCTATGCGGATGGGCCGGCCTGCCGAACAACCTGGAGGTATGGAAGGATTATCCGGCGCAGGCGTTTAACTGGGCTATCTTCATAGAGAATCTCTCGCTCAACGACGGACGCAAGCTGTTTGGCCTTGATAAGACGGTCATCGGCGGTTTTGATAACCGCAAAACGGGTTTGCTCTATAAGAACGGCTCAAAGGATGAGGTTAAGGCGTTCGCCAAAAAGATCGTGCGGGATTATGTGGATGAATTCGGCTCGAACGAGGGGCTTATCATCGGCGCCGACTGCACCATACCGGGCGATGTGGACGACACAAGGTTCCTGTGGGTTAAGGAAGCGCTAGATGAACTGGCGCATGAAGCATAACAGGAAGCATAATATGAATGGAGGAACACGACAATGAAACGTAACCAACTGCTTGCCCTGATGGTCACGCTGCTGATGGCGCTGTCGCTCACGCCCGCGATGGCGGAAGAAGGCGGCGTTGAGGGTCTGCCCAAGGAATTGACCATATGGTCGGAGCTTGGTGGGTGGCTGGTGAAGGCCGGCAACGACATACACGCGTCCATCGCCTACGAGGAACTGGAACGCGTCACGGGCACCAAGATCAACTGGATCCACCCGCCGGCAGGCACAGGCGCGGCCGAGCAGTTCAACCTGATGATAGTTTCGGGCGATCTGCCTGATATCATCAATTATGGCTGGATGACAATCACGGGCGGCATCCAGAAATACGTCGACGACGGCGTTATCGTGGATATGACCCCGTACTACGATAATGGCGATATGCCGTACATAAAGCAGCTGTTTGTCGATCTGCCCAAGATAGAGAAGCAGGTTCGCCAGGATAACGGCTCTATCTATTACATGACCTCCGTGCGCAAGGACGACGAACTGCGCATCTGGAACGGCCCGCAGATACGCGTAGACTGGCTGGAGAAGGTCGGTATGCCCATCCCGGACACCACGGACGATCTGTATAACGTGCTCAAGGCGTTCAAGGAGCAGAACGTCTCGGACGCCGCGAACTTCGTACCGATGATGGCGGGCAAGTTCCGCGCGGACACCTCGCAAGGTTTGGGTCAGCTGTTGTTCTCCTTCAACACCACGTATGACTTCCTAACCGATCCCACCGGCACGATCGCCAAGTACGGCCCGATCGAGCCGGAGTTCAAGGAGGGCATAGCCTACATCCGCAAGCTGGTCGAGGAAGGCCTCGTCGATCCGAACTACGTGACGAACAACCGCGACATCATCGACGCTGCGATGATCGCCGACGAAGCCGGATTCATGTTCAACACCCAGGTAACCAAGCTGGCGCTGCTGTTTGAGGAGCGCGGCATTGAAAGTCCGCTCAAGCCCATCCCATACCTGCGCGGGCCGAACCCAACCAGCGATCTGGCGCCCGTGTTTTACTCCGAAGCCGGCGCGAATGTTATGGGCGGCTGCCTCGCCGTTACGACTGCGGCCAAGGATCCGCTCGGCGCTATCAAGTGGGTGGACTTCAACTACAGCCCGACGGGCGAACTGATCCGCAACTACGGCGTGGAAGGCGTCAGCTACAACTATGTCGACGGTGAACCCATCTTGACCGAGATTGTCACCAATAACCCGCAGTACGATATCAACACCGCGTCCGCCATATATACCCCGGCCAAGGTCAGCGTGTTCGCGGGCATCCAGAGGTACGCTTCGTGGAAGCAATCAACCCATCCGGACGGCGTGGACTGCGTTGTGCAGTACATGTCCCGCGTGGATCAGTCGATGATCATGCCGCCGACGTCCATGACCGGCGACGAACAGGCCGAGTACGCGTCCATCATGAACGACATCCTGACATATTTCGACGAGACGATTGACCGCATCATACTGGGCCAGTTGCCGCTGGAGCATCTGGACACGATGGTGGATCAGATGAAAGCGATGGGTGTCACGCGCGCTATCGAACTGAAGCAGGCCGCGCTGGATCGCTACAACGCCCGGTAAATCGCTAGGGCCTGTTCGAAAAGACACTGCAAGACCCGCGCGCGATTTTCCGAAAGGCTCTAGACTAAGGATTGCCGCGCTGCTCAAGCGGCGCGGCAATCCTCTTGATATCCGTACCACCGCCTTATCGCCTATGAAGGAGGGCTGACCATGACCCAACCGGGCATAGCGGTTCGCAGACGTTCCGTTCTGCGTCAGATGATGAAACATCGTCAGGTATATGCGATACTGCTGCCGGTGCTGCTGTATTATCTGATATTCAATTATGGACCGATGTTTGGCAACGTGATCGCCTTCCAACGATACTCCATCACGCGGGGTATGCTGAACAGCCCCTTTGTCGGGTTCAAGCACTTCATAAGCTTCCTGAACAACTATACCTTCTGGCGGTTGCTGCGCAACACCGTAATGATCAACCTGTACGGGTTGATATTTGGGTTTCCCGCGCCGATCATACTGGCGTTGCTGCTCAACGAACTGCGCGGAACCAAGTTCAAGCGCACTGTGCAGACGCTGACATACATGCCCTATTTCATATCAACGGTCGTAGTATCGGGATTGATGCTGGATTTTTTGTCAACGCGTGGTATGATCAACGAGATCGTCAAGATGTTTGGCGGACAGCCGATACAGTTTCTCGTGAGGCCTGAGCTGTTCTGGGGTGTATATACCGCCTCGGAGGTTTGGCAGGGCGTCGGATGGGGATCGATTATATACCTGAGCGCGCTGGCGGGGATTGATCAGGAACTTTACGAAGCGGCGGCGATAGACGGTTCAAACCGCGGGGGGCGGTTGTGGCATGTGACGCTGCCGGGTATTCTGGGCACCATCATGATTATGTTGATCCTGCGTATCGGCCAGATGCTCTCGCTGGGCTATGAGAAGATACTGCTGATATACTCGACGACCGTGTACTCGACAGCGGATGTTATATCTACGTATGTTTACCGCAAGGGTCTGCTGGAGCAGGACTTCAGCTATTCCACGGCGGTGGGACTGTTCAACTCGGTGGTCAATTTCATACTGCTGCTGTCCGCAAACAGGCTGTCGCGCAGCGCTACGGGCAGCGGGCTGTGGTGAGGGGGGACGGGAATGATCAACAAACGATCGGCGGGCAGCGCGGCGTTTGATACGGCCAACGTCGCTATACTGACGCTGCTGGTACTTGTGTGCGTCTATCCTGTCTATTATGTGTTAGTGGCGTCCGTGTCCAGCCCCGTCGCCGTATATCGCGGCAGCAAGTTCCTGCTATGGCCGCGTGAGTTTTCGCTGGCCACGTATAAGCTGGTGTTCCAGTATCCGGCCATCTGGACGGGGTACGGCAACACGCTCCTGTACGTAATCGCCGGGGTGGCTATCAGTCTGGCGCTGACCGTGTGCGGCGCGTTCGGGTTGTCGCGGTCATATCTGACGGGACGGGTCGCCATCACATTGTTCATCATATTCACGATGTACTTTTCTGGCGGTATGATCCCGTCGTTCCTGCTGGTGCGCAGTCTGGGCATGTATGACTCACGCTGGGCCA
>JAITDK010000213.1 GCA_031282605.1 Oscillospiraceae bacterium | reverse complement strand
GTCAGGTCTTTCAGCCGCTTGTTGTAGTCGGCCTCGCGCCGTTCGCGCTCGTGCTCGGCGCGCTGATCGGCGGTCATCCGCGCCAGCTTCTCCGCCTCTGTCCGCGCGGCCTCTATGCGGCTCGCCGCGTCGGTCTCCCAGTTGGCTTTCGCCGTCGACAATGACTTGCTTATGCGCCGGTCATACTCCGCCCGGTATTCCTTGTTCGCGTTTAAGAATCCCTCGAAGTCAAGGCGTTGTGGTTCCACGCCCGCCGCGTTCGCATCCGCGCCCACCGCGTTCGGAACCGCGCCGATGTTTTCCTGGTCGTCTGGCATGTGGTTTTCTCCTTAACCGGCGCGTTCGACCATTTTGCCGACGCCGACAAAATGCTCCCAGGCCGTTATGATTGTATCAAAAAACCGCTCTCCTGCGATGGAGAACGGTTGATTGCGGTTTAGCAGGAAGTATCCAGGGTTCCCCCTACGGTCTCGCGAAGGAGTTATTTCTTATCGCGCGCCCTATCGCGCTCCCGTTTCGTTTCGACATAGACATCCCGTATCACACTACCCACCACATAAACGATCCTGGCGACGACGCTTATACCGCCAATCGCTAACGAGACTATCATAAGCCGGTACTTTAGCTCGGCGTACCGTTCCAGCCACTCCATTCATCGTCACCTCGTGTAACCCGTATCAAGGTTGATTGCAGTTTCCTGCGCCGCCTTTACTGCACTATATTCTCCGGGAATTCTGCGGGTTCGAAGTAATGCGTCATGGGCTTATCTTCGCGCAGGCAGCGCTCGATGTACTGTACCAGGGTGTCATTGTCGGGCCTGTTATTGCACATAATCGGCCAAATCTCGATGATACTGTTTGCCGAACCGAAACGTGTGCAATACTCCTCCCATGCTTGCGCAAACGTCAAACGGATTCCCTCCCTTTCGATTCGTGGTTGCCACCATTGGCCTACGAGTGATAATCGACGTCTGCTTCGGGCAAAGCCTCGGCCAGCGTCGCGCCGTCGTGCATACGGTAATCGGCAAGCAGCGCCTCAACGTCGGGATAACCTTTCGTCTCATGCTTGCCGGACGGGCCGACGTATATCTTGCGGTCGTAGCCGCCGTCTTCGAGCGGCGTTAGAAAAAAGAACAAACCGTATTCCACGTCTTTATACACGAATACGATGTCCGCGCCTTGCTCGTAGTCGTCGTAGACGTCGGAGATATCGTACTTAGACCAATCATTTCCGTCGAGGTACAACGACATGGTAATTCTTCCCTTCCGTGATTATGTCGATTAGGATACGTAGTTCCATAAAACTAAACAGCCGGGCATCCTGTCTTAACAGCCGTCCCGCGTTCCACTTCCAATCGTGCGCGTGAGCGCCGCTCGGATGCGCTTTGCTGTTACCATGGTCATTTAAGTCGATGTCAAGCCTCGCTCTTCCCGCATTGTCATAGAATCTACGCTGTAAAAGTTCACCAACACCGCTAACCCAATCGGCTATTGAGTTCGGCAAGCCTATCGAAGGCAAGGTACGCGCGGCTTTGCTCTTTATTATAACACTTCGCCGCTCGACTTTATAGCCGTAATCAGTCAGCAGCGGACTTACAATTTCTTTTACCTGCGAAGCAATCGCCTCGCTGACCCGCTGGCTTAATTTGAGCCGTGCCGCCTCCGTACTCTCCCGCTCGTTCCACCCGCGATCGTTCGTCAGATCATAGTAATCAGGATACCTGGTCTCCAGCGGCAGATACTGATACTCGCCGTTAACGTCCTTGGCGATCCGCTGCATATGGGTAAGAACTCCTTCGGAGTTCTGCAGATCCGCGCCCGCTTCGCGCTGCGCGCTGCTATTCTCGATCGCCATCGCATCCACGACCGCGACCGTCGCGCTCCTGCAGTTAGGGTGCATCGGCGGCAGGTTCAGTCCCGCTTGCGCCTGATCCACGTAGAACCTTTCCCCGTCCAGCGTCTGGCATATCTCGCTTGTTCGATCGTCCAGCGTGGCCAGGTCTTGGTACATGACGATCCCCGCCTGCCGATACCCTTCCAACGTCGCTTGATTGGTTATGTACGTAGTCTCCGTGCGGATCAGCCTGATCGCGTTGTTGTAACTCTGCGTCATCAACTTGCGTATATCGGCTTCCAGCTTGGCGTCTCCGGCGGCGATCGCGTCGTCCAGCTCACCCTGATACACGCCCATGATCCGCCGCTGCAGTTCTTTGGCCATCCGCTCGTTACCGTATCCGGCCAGCAATCCGACGTCGAGTATCTCGTGCAGGTTTTTGGTCAGCGCCTCGCCGCTGCGCCAGATGCGCTGACTGTAGTTCGCTCCGCTCCACGGCTGGCGCAGAATCTCCTCGAGCATGGCGTCTGTAGTGCCGATCCTGGCCGCAGTCCCCAGCCGCTTTGATAGATCCAGCCCGGCTGCGTTCCGCGCCTCTATCGCCGCTTCAAGCAGCCGCACCCCTACGGTATGCTCCGTCTCGGCGGTCAGTATCGCGATCCTGGCCGTAACGCTGTCCATCAACGCGGCCTTTTGGCTGATCCTGAACGAGTACGCCGCGCTGCTCGCACGGATCAGCAGCTCGCCCTTTTGCTGACCGTCCGGCATCGCAAGTATGATCCCTTTCAGCCGGTCGTACTCGGCCTTGCTGATCGGGTTGGCTAGGTTCGCCGCCGCCTCTTCGGCGGTCAGCCCGTACTGCTTGTACCTTTGATAATAACTCCCGGCTATCCGCTCTATGTCGGCCAGTATCGCCTCTGTGGTCCGCGCGTGCGCCCTGCCGATAACCTGCAGCGCCTCCGCGTTCCCCTCGTGCCAGTCGCGCATCCGGCTTTCCGCGCGGCGTTCCCAATAGCGGTTCCT
>JAITDK010000212.1 GCA_031282605.1 Oscillospiraceae bacterium | reverse complement strand
GTTTACAGTGTTCTCGACGGCTTCGGAGTTCGGAAACTTGTCGGAGTTGGGGTAGGCCGTGACGCAGATTTTCACAAGCCTCGCAGCCTGCTTCTGGATATAGGCGATTTCCTCTGGTGTCTTCTGTAGATCAATCTCCACAGATATCGCCGTGCTATTCATGAAAATCATTCCTCCTCTCCGTTTATAATGCTGTCGAGTATGTTCATGGTGTTTACACCGTTTCGATTCCCGGAAGCTGCGGGTGGTCCAGTTGCGGCGGTAAATGGCTCGTCGTCCCAGCGGCCTTGATTAAGCCATGTCGCTGGGTTCGGTATGAACCGTCCGCCATCGCGCCTCCATTGGCCGCTCTGCTTCGCCAGTTGCACCGAAGTGAGAATTTTCTCAAAGAGTGCCATAGTGGGCTTAATCCTGTTCCACGACTTGCGGGCTTCGCCTTTGCCGATCTTCTTCGGGTACTCTTGCCAGAATACGTCGAAAAGCTTCGGGTAATCCGCGCCGTGTCGCCCGCTTGCGGGCGGTTGGTCTGGTTCGGTAGGTACGGTTGGGTTAGGTACGGTTGGGTTAGGTACGGTAGCGGTGTTCATTGCGACGTCATGCGCTGAACGTGCGCTGAACGCGTGTTGAACGTGTGCGCTTGTTGGCTGTTCGTGGTCGCCACGCTCATTCGCCCTCGCTGACCTCGCTGAACGTGAAAGTTTCATTCGTTCTTTATTATACTCGCGTTTTTCTATAAGCCGCCCGACGTACTCATCCCAGTCATGTATGTGTTTCCATTCGCCTTCCTTATCTATGAAACCTGAATAAACAAGGGCATCAATGAACTGGCGTGGATCTCCGTCCCACTCCGATGCATCCGCTATATCCTCATCTGTGAACTTAGAGAGGTCTCCGTCCTGCGCATAGTCCATAGCCCACCACCATAATAAGTGCAGGTGTCCGATCGCAGTTGGAAGTGACGCGCCGATGGTTCGTGCAAGGCGTTTTGTCTTTGGGTGTCGCGCCAATTCCTGATGACTCTCAATCCAAGCCATGTTCATTACCTCTTGTTAATAGTTACGCCTTAATAATAGGTGTCGCGATTGTTAAGCACTCGCTATCCTTGTACAGATCCCTGTTGTGCCTTCGACCATGCGCCTAAACAACAACGCATCCCCATGGTTTGCAGATATATGCAGCAACCATATCAACCGCGTGCGTGTCAGGTCGCTGGCCTTGAGCCATTCAAGGACGCGCTCTATCGACATGTGATTGCGCCTGATCCGCTCGACGACAACGTGATCGAGTTTAGAATCCATGAGGTAATCTTCGCTATAATTGCACTCTAACGCTATTTCGTCGAAGCCCTCGCCAGTCCCCAGTAGGCATGACGTATCTACAGCAAAGAACAGCCGTTCACCTGTAACGCGTGATTCGATTCCATAACATAGCGGCTCGGCGCAGTCGTGGAACACTGGGAACGGCATGACATGGTATCCTGCAATATCAATCAACTCACCAGCGCGGGCGATGGAACAGTCATACCCATGACGAAACTGAAGGTTCAACGCGTCGAATGTGCCCGCGCTGGCGCAAAGACGCACGCCAAGCATACCTAATTCCGCTGCCGAGGCTGCCTTTGCGTGATCGGAGTGTTCATGGGTGATCAGGCACGCGCCGTAATCGGACAGCTGTCTGCCGCACAGTACACGCATCCGTTTGGGCGGGACGCCACATTCCAGTAAGATGCGGCTATACCCGTCCCACACTTCGTAAAAGTTGCCCTTGCTGGAGCTTGCGTAGGGTATCAACATATTATACCTCTTAGGCGGGGCGCCGCCCCGTTTATTTGGCGACAATAAAGGGGAAAACCCCTTCAAATGCGGTAAGAATCCCTTCGGAACCCCGTTCTGCCGCTGTGGCAATATCTGCCTTCCCCCAGGGGTAGATGTCGCCGCAGTGGCAGAGGAGGTTCTCCGTATTTGTTAGAATGGTACGGATGCAGCAGGTTCAGACGCCTTCGCGGACGCGACTGTCGGCATGGTCGGCGTGCTGGAAGACGCGTCTACTGCCTGCGGTGGCGAACCAGGCATTGCTATCCGCCCCGTGTTCGCGTTCAACCGCGCCCAGGTATTCGACTTCTTAATACGCTCCTGCTGCCACACTGGCAGTTTCTTCATGGATTCCGCAACCTCAGCGAGTCTGGCGGCCTTGTCCGGCGCGTCCGGATCCGGCAGCTCAAACAGCACCAGCTCCATGCGTGGCGCAGGAATCACCTGCCCATCGTCCGGTCGGCTGAACGCAGTTATCCTGTTCCTATCCCCCTCTTTCGCGATCAGCAGTTCCGCTGGCGCGCCTAGGAACGTGCTCAAGGGATACTTCAATGCCTCGTCGTCGCTCAATTCTCGCTCAAGCCAGGTCTCCAGCATCTTGCGATACTCGGATACCTTGTCCCCCTTTTTGTAAGTGACTAAGTTGCACTCGAAAGATACTGTGCGCGGCTCGTCGCCGTTGCCTCGATCGATGCTCAACCCACATAGCTCGTACATCAGGCTGACACGCGGCTTATATAGACCTTGATCCTGGAACCGCTGTTCGCCCAGGTCTACGATTCGAGTGCAGATCCCTAAATAGCTGCCCTGCTTGACCGGCGGAACGTTGACTCCTTGTACAGGCTTAAGCGGCATGTGCTGTGCCCTCCATTTTTTCAATCGGCGTTGCTAGTGTGTCTTCTCTTAGTGCACCTTCGGCTGAGTCCACTACCAGCCGGATCAGTTGACCGCTCGTGGGCAGTATGTCCACGATCCCTTCGGCGTTATCCACCCATACTGGAGCGGTCACGCCGTGGTAGCGGCACAACGCATTGATGCAGTCGATTCCAGCGTTGATTCGGCTCGCGTTATTCAGGTCGGAGTAAGGTACGTGATCCACCATGGGCGTGCAATCATCCGCTATGCCGCCGTTCTGCTGCGTGATGTAAAGACGCCAGTTGACCAGGTGGAATAGCTTATCGATACGCTCCTGTGTCAGACGCATCTTGCGACGCGCATACTCCTCACAGAGGCTTATCAGCATCTGGTTGGTCTCATATGCCACGCCAGCGTCGCGCCGCTGCTGATTCAGCTCGGCTATACGATCGCGCTGAGCGGCGTTCTGGCGCAGCTGGGATTGCACAATCTCCGCCTTGTCGATCTCGCTGGTAAGGTACGCGATGCGCTGCAGCGCCGCTGTTCCGATCTCCCCCGTCTCGGCGGTTTTGATGGATCGCTCAAGGAGTATGATCGCGCCCTGCGCGCCTTCGCGCAGCTTTATGTACGTTGGATCCGGGTCTACGGTCGGTTCGATGGATTCCACCTTATCTATCAGCTCGCCGATGCTGCGTATCTGGCTGTCATAATCGACATGCATCCGCGCAGCGGTCTCCAACAAATCCAGCTGGGCGTCGATCTCCTCAATATTTCCCGCGTACTGTTTGGACTCGCCGACAATGAGCGTCTGGCGATTTGCACATTCGGCAATGTACGCTGCGCGGGCGCCGGATACCTTGTCCTCCGGTATTATCTGACCGCAGTGTGGGCAGACGGATTCGGGCTGATAGGATGATTTTTTTGCCTCTTCGGCTCTCCATCGTTCGCGGAGGCGGTTCAGCTCGTTCTCGTACATGCCGCGCTGCTGGCGCGCGATCTCGATCTTGCGCTCAATATCGGACTTCGCCAGACTGAGTTGTTCGCGCTGCTGGCGCAGTGACTGCACTTTGCCGCGATTCAGCAGCAGCATCTTATTACGCTCGCCGTTTACGCGCGCCTGCTCCATCAAGTCCATATGTTCTAGGTCGCGCCGCACCTGCGACAGCTTGTCGCGCAGGGATTGCGTCGTGTTTTCGGAGCGCAGCGAGGCTATTTCGCGCCGCATTTGGTCGATGGTCTCGCCCGATGTAGCGGCGTATGGCGACTTTTCCGCGCCCTCGTCGATCACAAGGCTGACCTCGTCGCGGCGCACACTCAACCTTTCCAGCTCCTTGTTAAGGCGCAATTGTTCCTTCTTCAGGATTACAGCGTAGTCTTCGACGGTATTTCGACCGACAGCTGACCGCAATTTTGCCAGACCGCCCGCGAAAAGTTCATCCGCCGGGATCTCTCCTGCCATATCAAAGAGCATCTTACGCCGATCTTGCCACTTCAGCGTGCAGAAATAGCGCGTGTTGGTGATAGAGCGGAATATCTGTTCCGGGATCAGGCCCTCAACATAGGCCTTGTACTCGCTGACCAGTTTCGGCACGCCGTCGATCGTGCACACTGTCTCATAGCCGCTGAATTGATCCTCGGTTTGACCACGAACGCGCGTCCACTTCTCGCGGTATGTCCGCTTGAGCGTGACAGGATCGCCGCTGCAATCGAGCGTGGCTTCGACGGACGTATCGCCGATCTCGTCGCCGCCAAATTGGCTTTGCAGAATCGGGCGGATGCCAAAGTCCGCCCGATCCAATGAATCCTTGCCGAACAGCAGCCACGTAAACGCGTCGAATACGGTCGTTTTGCCCGTCGCGTTCGTGCCGCGAATGGTGGCGTCCCGACCCTCCGGGTTGAAGGTGTAGGAGGAGATACCCTTAAAGTTCGTGATCTTCAGGGTGCATAACATGATCTGTTTCACGCTGTCCATCCCCCTTCATCAATGTAGCCTTTGACGGCTGCGGAAGTATACAGCCGTACCAGTTCTTGCAATTGCCTGTATACCAGCCGTGCGGTGGCAGCAACGGCCTGCACATCATTCAAGTCGGTCACTGCGCGCTCTAAGGCGAGGGCGGATAATTGCGTTTCGTTCGCCATTGCGATTAGCTCCGCGTGTGCCGGGTTTGTCGCTGCTTGTATAGATTTCATGCTTATACACCAGCCTTTCTGGGAAAGGCATCAACGGGGTTATGAAACCGTTAAGACCAGCT
>JAITDK010000188.1 GCA_031282605.1 Oscillospiraceae bacterium | reverse complement strand
ATCCAGCCACAGCCGCAGCCGCTCCAGCGTGGACTCGTGCGCCGGATCGACCCTGGCTTCAGCCAGCAGCGGCGCGGCGTACTTCTTCAGCGCCGTCAATTCGTAAGGCAGCGCTGAGTTGAACGACACGTCCGCCGTCTCCTGATGAGGAAATATCCACCGCTCCTCGCCGCGCCTGACGGACTGCCACATCTCCAGCGTGCGTTCAATGCGGGCGCCTCTGAAGTGATGATCGCGCACAATACGACGTATAAGCCGCGCGTCCGTTGTGCGCATTCGGTTGTGAGCGTCAAGGCTTAGCGCGGTCAACGCGCTGATGTAGATACGAAAGCATACGTCCTTGGGCAGCGACGCCGACACGAGCGGGTTCAACCCATGGATGCCCTCTATCAACAGCGGCTGATCCGAGTCTAGCCGCACGGTAGGGCCGACGCGCGCCGCGCCCTTCGTGAAGTCATATTGCGGCATGACGACCGCCTCGCCCTTGAGCAGACTGGAGAGCCGCTTGTTCAGCAGGGATATGTTCAGGGCATCGATATGCTCCAGGTCGCGCGCACCATCCACGTCCAGCGGAATATCCTCTCGCGGTAGATAGAAATCGTCCAGCGATATCAGCAGCGGACGTTTGCCCAGCACTCGCAGCTGGATAGCCAGCCGATGCGTGAACGTAGTCTTCCCCGACGACGACGGTCCGGCGATCAATATCGCGCGCGCGCCTCGCTCAACGATTTGATCCGCTATCTCCGCGATGGTTTTTTCGTGCAGAGCCTCGCTGAGCAGCACTAGGTCGCGTATAGCGCCGCCGCGCACGCATTCGTTTAGATCGGCGGCATAGCGTACATTCAGTATGTGCGCCCAGCGCGCCGCCTGCTCGAACGTGCGCATATACTTGGGCTGGGCTGTCCAGTTCAGCAGCGTGTCCGGATTGGACGATGGTATCTGAAGCACCACGCCCGGCGCGTATGGATGCAGCGCGAACACGCGCAGCGCGCCCGCCGAGGGCAGCAGCTCGCCGAACAAGTAATCCTTATATCCGTCCAGCGAATATACCGGAACCGCGCCGGAACCCGCGGCGGCTGGATTACCCGCCAGCAGCCGCGCGACCGGCGATCGTTCTCCCTCATCGTATAACTCGCGCAGCCTTGTAACGGGCCAATCCTCGCGTACGAACGGCGCGTCCGCCTCGACGTACATGCGCATCCGGCGCTCTATGCGCGCGACGGTGAACGAATCCACCGACTGTGATAGGCTCGCGTATATGCCGTAGTGCACGCTGTGTTCTATTGACACGCGCGCGCCGGGACATTCGGCGAATGCCGCCGCGAGGAACAGGAACCTCGCTGAGCGTTCATAAATGCGGCGAGACTTATCGTCCCATTGGGCGGCAATTGAGGCGTCAGGGTGATTAATTATTATATTGGCCACGGTTACCTCCGAAACCTGGGATAGTATGGCTTGGTCATCCCGTCTATATTATATTAAATGGACCGCCTGTCATGCAACATTGTGTGAAGGATGTATGAAGGCGGCGGGAGGCGGTTTTTTGCGCCCCAGTACACGCAATCGCGCCACGGTCCCCAATCGTTACGGCGTCCATTGGGGCGTAATTATTTTTTTCGCGCTCGCGGTCACGGCATGGGTCATCTGGTCGTTCTCGCTGGAGAGCGGCAGCGAGTCCATTCAGCGCAGCAACGCGGTATACCGCATGGTCGAGGCCGCGGTGAACCGCTACTCTATACTGCGCCGGATACTGAGCATGGCGAATGTCACCACGTCGCAGATGCATGAGCATTTCCGCAAAATCGCGCACTTTGTCGAGTATGCCGCGTTCGGATTCCTTACACAGGCGTTTTTCGCCGCGCTGCGCAGGATGAACGGGCATTTTGCGCTGCATGGGCTATCTATGGGGCTAGCCGTCGCCGTAGTGGATGAGATGCTGCAAACGACGCTGCGCGATCGTGGTCCCATGGTGCAGGACGTAATGCTGGATTTCGCGGGCGCGCTATTTGGCAGCCTGATAATGTGGGTACTGTTTGGATTATGGCGGCTGATCCGGCGAATAGTCGTGCGCTGACGGCCAAATCCGCATTATATTCCGTACCTCTAGGATCTGTCCGTATTCTCACGTCTTTTCGCCGTTCGTCTTAGCGAGCGGCGAAAACCCATCGCGAATACGCAGAAATTCTTAGCGGTACGAAGCGTATCGCTTGCGTCAAATACCGCAAAGTGATATAGTACTTTAGTATCTATTCGAAAAATCTCGCATGGGTCTTTGGGCGTCTGTTCCGCCCCAACAGCGTCGCTGTTCCGGTCAACGGATCTCCAGTCCGCCTCCCTACACGCTCCTTATGGCGACGAAAAATCTACCCCAATCCCCACTGCGATCTTTGTCGAACAGACCCTAGGCGAGGTTTGCGCCAGTCCGTCGAAAGGAACATAGGCCGTGCAATTGACCATCCTCGGCTGTTATGGCCCGTACTCCAGCCATGGCAACGCGTGCTCCGGATACCTGCTGCGGGGGCTGGACAATCACTCGTTGATGCTGGATTGTGGCAGCGGCGTGCTCAGTCAGATACCGGATGAGTTCCCGCTGGATAAGCTGGACGGGCTGATACTGTCGCACCTGCACGCGGATCACTGCGCGGACGCGCTGACTCTGCCCCACTTGCTGCAATTTGCGGAGTGGAACCATGGCCGCGATCCGCTTCCCCTGCTGCTCCCCGACGGCCCGGAGAACCTGGCGTCATATTTCTTCGGCAATTCCTGGTATGACGCGATGGCGTTCGACGAATACCACGAATTTGTAATAAAGCATTGGCACATCATCTGTATGGAAGCGCGGCATCCCGTGCCCGCATACGCCGTGCGCATATGGCATGAAGCCGAACCGCGGTTCGTATTCGTGTATACAGGCGACACAAACACCCATCCGCCGCTGGTGCAGCTGTGCATGAACGCGGATTTCCTGCTGGCCGACTCGGCGGTACTGCTGAGCGAATGGTCGGAGGATTCCCCCCATATGAGCGCTTCGCACGCCGGAGGTTTGGCTTCGTTCGCCAAGGTCAAACGTTTGATGCTCACCCATCTGAGGCCATTGGTCGATCCGAAGCCATATCTGGTCGAGGCGGGCAAGCTGTTCCTGAATGTGGAAATCGCCAGGCCGCGCATGTTCATCAACATGTCCACGGCGCGCTGATTTACGTTAGTTTATGAGCATATGCGCGGCGCGATAATCCAGTTCTATAAGGACACTGTGTCGTATTTTACGCGGCGCTGGCTATGCTTGGGCACGATGGCGTTTACGATCGGAACCGCTTTGGGCGTGGACGCGCGATATTCGCCGCCGCTGTGGCTGGTCAGCGCCGGGGCGTTTGGTTTCGTTATGTTGCTTCGCGGCAGGAAGATCGCGCGGCTTTTTGCTTTGATTGGACTGTTTGGGTTGGGGCTGGCGTGGTGCTCGCTGCGGACGACCGCGCCGCCCGATTTCCCCGGCGCGGGTACGTATCTGATCCAGGCACGGGTACGCACGCCGGTAGTGATAGGGGAGGACGGCGCGTCAAGGTTTGATATATCGAACATCACTCTGGCGGTGGACGGCGAAACGCACGCGCTGGCTGGCAGCGCTTACACGTGGGTGGACGGCGCATCGGCGGCTCGCCTCGAACCCGGAGACTGGATCGAGCTGACCGGATCAATCAGACTGCCCGACAGCGCGCGCAACCCTGGCGGATTCGACGCGCGGCGGTGGGCGCTCACGCGCGGCGACTATTATACGCTGTTTGTCGACGAATCGGTGACGCTGATACGATCGGAAGCGTTCTCGCTAACACGGACGATGCACCGCGCGCAGATGAGCCTGGCCGCGAGGATCGATGGCCTCTTTGGCGAGGAGGCTCCCCTTCTTCGCGCGATAATGCTGGGCGAGGCCTCGTTGCTGCCCGCCGACTGGCGTGAATCGTTCAGCCGTGTAGGCATTGTTCATCTGCTGTCCGTATCTGGGCTGCATATAGGTTTTGTGTATCTAGTGATTAAACTCCTGTTGGATCTGCTAGACAGATCCAACAGGATCGGCCTGTCGCCGCTCGCGCGGACTATCGCGCTGACTGCCGCGCTGGTTCCGTATACAATAATGGTGGGACTGTCGCCGTCCACGCTGCGCGCCAGCCTTATGCTGTTGGGCTACAGGTTCGCCACAGTAGTTGCCAGGCGCGCTGACCATATGACCTGCCTGTCGATGGCTGCCGCTTTGACGCTGATCGCCAGTCCGGCGGATATCGCATCCATCAGCTTCCAATTGTCGTTCGGCGCGATGGTCGGGCTGATCCTTCTGACGAACCCTCTGAAGAGTTTGTTTGACAACGCAGCGAAACATGTCCCGTCCATCATACGGTCAACGCTGACTATGACGATCGCCGCGCAAGCGGGCCTGTTCGTACCGTCGATTCAGCTGACAGGCTTTTACCCGCTTTTGTCGCCTATCGCTAATTGTATAGCGATACCGCTGTCTTCCGCGATATTCCCGCTGTCTATACCCGTACTGATTATAGACGCGATATATCATCCTCTGGCCGCCGCGCTGGCCTGGCCGGAACGGTTGCTGCTGCGATTGCTGCGGGTGATCGCCGACGCTGGCGCCAGCCTGGGCTGGTTGTTGAGGATACCGTCGCTGCTGCCCGCCGTGTTGATCGCGGGCGTGTTCATATCGCTGTTTATTTGGTCGGACGCGATACGGCTGCAGGGGCGCATCCGAGCGGCATTGAGCGGGCTGCTGATCGCGGTTGGTTTTGTGGTTATGATAATATACCGCGCGCCCGTCCGTTATGTACAGTTGGACGTCGGGCAGGCGCTGAGCGGTGTGCTTCACGCGGGTTCGACGGCCATGGTTGTGGATACCGGGGTTGACGGCGAGGAGCTTCTTGATTACTTGACCGCGACCGGCGACGATATCGACGCGCTGTTTATCACGCACGGTCACATCGACCACTTCGGCGGACTGTCAAGCCTGTTGGATGATCCACTAATAAAGATCAAGCGCATATACGTGCCGGACGCGGAAGGCGGCGGCGTCGACCCGGGATACTACGACACGCTGGATGAAGCCAGGGCTAGGGGTATACCGGTCACGCCATTGTCGCGAGGAGATACGCTGGATATTCCTCCCGGCATATCCATAGAGGTATTGTGGCCACCCAGCGGTTATGTCAACGCGGACGCCAATGAGACGTCGCTAGTGATGCGCGCGTCGGTCGGCGGACATACGATCCTGTTTACCGGCGATATCGGCGAGATGGAGCCGCTGCGCGATACCAACGCCGAACTGCTGGTGGCGGCGCATCATGGCAGCCAGTATTCAACAAGCGCCGCGTTTCTGGAGCACATGTCGCCGTCGCTGGCGCTGATATCTTGCGGTGCGGTCAACCGATATCTGCCTCACCCCGACGTGCTCGCGCGGCTGGATGAAGCGGGAGTGCCATACCGCCGCACCGACGAGCGGGGCGCGCTGACGGTTTATCTGGATGGCGAGGCGCTGCGCGTCAGGGGGTTCGTCAACTAGGGTCTGCTCGAAAAAGATCGCGGTGGGGATTGGGGTAGATTTTCGTCCCCACAAAGAGCGCGGAGGGAGGTGGATTGGAGGTTCGCTGACCGGAACGGCGACGCGGTTGCGGCGGCAGCGCGAAGCGGGCGCGTCTGCGCAGAATCCCGAATGGATTCTTACCTTAATGGGGCGAAAAAGGTGCGAAAAAGACGCTCCAAGACCCATGCGAGATTTTCGAACAGGCTCTAGCGTATGCGGTAGATTGTCACTATATACGCACACAATCTGAATTATCACGTATAATGACATGGACTGAAAACGCATCGGCGCTTCAGGCTTATGTTCCGTATCGCACAGAACTTCCCGTCTTCGCGCCTCTTTTCGCCGCCCGCCTTTGCGAACGGCGAAAATCCACCATGAATCCGTGGAAATTCTTATTGGTGCGGAATATAATTGTCCATTACTCAAACCAGTCAAAGCAAACCATAAAGAAGGTATTATCATGCCCGACACGGTATCTTCGACATTATTCAAAGATAAAACTGTAATGATCACCGGCGGTACAGGCTCATTCGGAAACGCGTTCCTGCGGCGCGCGCTTTCAGACGATATAGCGGAAGTTCGCGTATTCTCCCGAGACGAGAAGAAACAAGACGACATGCGCCGCGAAATAAAGCAGAATAATCAGCATTACCATAAAGTCAGGTATTTTATAGGCGATGTTCGCGATATCGGCACCGTTCGCGCCGCGATAAAGGGTGTGGATTATCTGTTTCACGCGGCGGCGCTTAAGCAGGTGCCCTCGTGCGAGTTTTTCCCGATAGAGGCCGTCAAGACCAACGTGCTGGGCACAAACAACGTGCTGACCGCCGCCGCCGAGGCTGGGGTTAAAAGAATGATCTGCCTATCGACGGACAAGGCCGCGTATCCCGTGAATGCGATGGGCACGTCCAAGGCCATGATGGAGAAGGTGATCGTCGCCAAGTCGCGGACGGTCAACCCCGACCAAATGAAGATATGCTGCACGCGCTACGGCAACGTGATGTGTTCGCGCGGCAGCGTGATTCCCATTTGGATGGAGCAGCTAAAGGCGGGAAAGCCGCTGCAGATCACCGATCCGACGATGACGCGGTTCATTATGTCGCTGGAAGAGGCGGTCGATCTGGTGCTGTTCGCGTTCGAGCATGGGACGAACGGCGATATTCTGGTGCAGAAAGCGCCGTCCTGCACGATAGAGACGCTGTCGCGCGCGCTATGCTCGCTGTTTGGCGTTGGATATTCGACCAGCGTGATCGGGCTGCGTCATGGCGAGAAGATGTATGAGACACTGCTGACGAAGGAGGAATACGCGGTTGCGGAGGATCGCGGCAACTTCTTCCGGGTGCCATGCGACAAGCGCGGGTTGGATTATGACGAAGCGAAGGATCGAGCGGCACTCAAGCGCACCGTATCCGCCGAGTTCAACAGCGACAACACACAAATACTCAACACTGAACAGGTCAAGGCCAAGCTGATGACTATTCCGATGGTGAGTGGTATGCTGAGCGCGTTCAAGGGTAGGGCATAG
>JAITDK010000173.1 GCA_031282605.1 Oscillospiraceae bacterium | reverse complement strand
CCTTGACCGCCTTGTTCAGACGCTCGTCGCTGTAGGTAGTGTTGTACTTCTCGCCGATGCGCCGCAGGTGGGCTTTCAGCTGGTTGCGCACCAGCATCGGCACCGCGGTGTCCTGGCTGCCCTCGTCAATCGCGCGGCCAGGGTCGTATAGGGTCTGCTGGTTGCCCACGATGGATCGCAATTCGCCGGGCAGATCGACGTTCGTCTTGCTCGTCAGACCCAGCTTGGCGGCGTAGCGGTACAGCGATTCCCCGTCCGTGCCCAAACGATACGCCGTGTCGAAGAAGAAATAGTTGCAGCTGTGCTGCAGCCCCTCAACAACCGTCTGATTGACGTGTACGGTACGCTGAACGGTGTGGCTTGCCCAGCAGCTGGGTCCATGCTGGTTCGGGTTCACCGTTTTGTCGATGTGCTTGTCGAACGGACTTTCGTCGCTGATGAGCGTCTGAGGGGTTATCGCGCCCTCGGTCAGCGCGGCCAGCGCGGTAGTCATCTTGAATATCGATCCCGGGGTATCGCGCGAGCCTATCGCGTTGTTGAACAGCGGATGCCTGGGATCGTTCAGCATACGCTCGCGCTGGGATTCGTCCATGCCGATCACGAACAGGTTCGGGTCGTAATCGGGATAACTGGCCATCGCAAGCACCCGCGCCTGCATATCCAGCACGACGATAGCGCCGTTGGAGGCCAGTTTCAGCGGCTGACTCTCGAAGTCGCGATCCAGCAGTTCCTGCTGATATTTCTCCAGCCACGCGGGATCCTTTATCGTGGCCTCCTGCTTGTCGCGAATGTCGTTAACCACGTCGGCCAGCGCCGTTTCGGCCACCTTCTGCAGGTCGGCGCGCAGCGTAAGCCTCACCGTGTTCCCGTCGGTGGGATCGATCTGGGACAGCTCGCGCATGATCCGTCCGTTGTAGTTGACCTCTATGGTGCGGCTGCCCGTGTGTTCCTTGGTGCTGCCGCTCAGATAGTCCTCCATCGTCTTTTCTATGCCGTCCAGGCCGATCTTGTCCGCTATGCCGTAGCCCTTGTCCAGGTATGTCGAGCGGCTGGCGTTCCACCAGCTCTCCGGGATCGAGCCTACGTATCCGATCACGTGACAGGCGGTCGCGCCTTGGGGGTACACGCGCTGATTACCGATACTGATGGATATCCCGTCCATCAGTATCGAGCGCATTTCCAGCTCTATGACGGTGGACCACGGCACGTCCGGGGCCATCGTGATGGGCTTGGACGCGAATGCGTTCATGCGCATCTCCTGCCACACGGCCAGTATCTTGCGCCTGTCCTCATACGTCAGCTTGGCGGACTCGGGGAGCGACTCGTTCAGCGCGTCGATGCCGTACAGCGCGCACAGTTTGTCGAACAAATCCTGCGTGCTGGTGTCGTACTCGTTGTCCGTCTTGTTGTTATAGCCAAAGTTATCGCGCCACATCCTCACGCGCTCGTTGGCGACGTATATGGCGTTCTCGCTGGGCACGGTCTTGGGATCCTCCGGCGGCGTGTTGAACTCCCACGCCCCGTCCGGGCCTTGGTGCAGACCATTCCCCACGTCGAACGTCCACGTCCCGTCGTCGAGCTTGCGAAGCCAGAACGCGGATATCGTCTGCTTGCCCGCGTGCTCGATAATCTGTATGGCGTCCCATATCGCGGAGGTGTAGTCGGCGCGGAGCTGCTCGACGGTGCGCGTTTCTCCGGAAGATATGGGCTCGGCGTAGAACTGCACATTGTATATCTTCTTGTCGTACGCCAGCACCACGCCGTTCGCGTCCTGAATCTGACCGCGCGAGCCTTTAATCGAGAGCGTCTTGGTGCGGCTGGACTCAGCCTTCGCGCCGTACGTCTCATAATTGCGCAGCTGCAGGTCGGTCAGCTTCAGCATCATTATAACGAATCCGACCGCGATCACTGCGAACAGCAGCGCGAAGCGTATCTTTGTACTTGGTTTGGGCAAACTGACCGCCTCCTTTCAGCCAACGTCAACCAACCTCAGCCAACCTCAGCCAACGTAGCTTTCGTCGTCAAGTATGGGTTTCGCTTTAATCCGCATGTTCGGCAGCGGTATCGCCGTCTGGCCGTGTTCCATGCCCGGCTCGGCGGCCGGCTGTCTCGCCGCCTCTTTGCGTATGCCGCGCAGCGCGCGCCGCCTTCGAGCGGCCTGCCTGCGCTGCATCGCCTTCGCCATCCACGTCTCGCCGGGCATACAGTACACCCAGCGTATCAGCAGATGGTACCCGCCGAACCCAACCGCCAGGTTCAGCGCCAACGCGAGCAGCACCCGCCATATATGCGTATATGTGATGCTCACCCCGCGCAGGTAAAAGTAGACCGTCGTCAGCGATTCCTTCAGCAGCGCCGCCGCGCCTATCATAACGCACGGCAGGAAACGCATGATCCTCGCGCGGCGCTTCACCGTAAAGCGGCCAGGCGGCAGCCGCCTCTCCACGGCGGGGGGAAGCAGGCACGATCCCACCCCGGCCAGCGCGCACACCACCGTCGTGAATCCCGGCGGTTCCTTGCGCGATACCTCCATGATCAGCGCCACGCTCAATCCAACGGTCGCGCCCAGCAGCGCCCGCCACGGCACGTGGTGTTCACGCCGCGCCATGGATGCCGCCAGCGCCACGAGGGTGCACAGCACCAAGTCAGGCGTTACGCCGCCTATCTTGGCATACGGCAGCACGGTCGTCTGTAGCAGATACGCGGCCAGTATCGCGACCGCCTTGCGTCCGTTGCGCCAGAGCCACAGCGGCGCCAGTCTTATCACTGCGCGTCACCGTATCCCAATTCATTCGGCGACGGTTCATAGCCCTCGCCCAGGTTGGTCGGATCGTTGATGTAGGCGGGAATCTCCGTCGGTTCAACGGCGGCGGACGGTTCCGCGGTTTCATCAGTTTCATCGGGCGCGGGGGTCGGCGAGGATTCGGCGCCGGATTCTGAACCGGAGTCGGAATCGGGTTCGTCATCAGGCCACGCTTCGTCCGGGTCGAAGTAGTTCAGGTCGTCAGGGTCGGTGACGCCGTTGGGCGAGGCTGGCGCGGGTGTCTCCGATACGCGATCCGGACGCGGTATGGGCGTGGCGGTCGAATGCGCGTTGACGATCTCCTCGCGACCTATGACGGGGTCGGGGCGAGGGGTATCCAGCGCTACGGGTGTGTAACCCAGCTGGCCGTCGTCGGCGACAGGCATCGTCTCAGGGTCGGCGTGGTACACTAGGACAAAGACTTCCTCCAAGTGCATGAAGTCCACGTACGGCTCCACCACGATATAGTTCTTGTTCTCATCCATATGGCGCGTGCTCTCGCGAACCACGCCTATCTTCAGCCCCTTGGGCAGGTGTTCCGCAACGGAGGACTGCTCCACGCCGGTGGTCATAACCCCGGACGTCTGCACCTCGTCGCCGGGGCGCGGGATGATACCCACCGGCAGGTAGTACATGCGGCATCCGGCGGTATTCTCCACGCCCAGCGTGCCCTTGACGATTCCCTGGTCGCGGGTGGAGGCGATCGTGCCGCCGATACTGGACCGGGAGTCGATTATCGATACGACGTTGGCCGTGTGCTCGGTCAGTTCGTATACGACGCCTATCAGGCCGTCCGTGTTAATGACGGCCATGCCCTCTTCCAGACCGTCCGCGGAGCCTTTGTCCAGCGTGAACTGGCTGAACCAGTTGCCTGACTCCTTTGTTATCACTCGCGCGAGCACCGGGTTCATGCCCTGCGACTGACGCTCGGCATACTCGCCCAGCATCATGTTGAGCCGCTGGTTCTCGGCTTCCAGGTATGAGTTGAACAGCGAGGCGTATACCAGCTGCTCGTTCTCATTAACCACGCGGGTATACTCGGCCTCCAGTATGCGGCGGTAGCGCCAATTCTCGGCGGCGATGGCCGCATGGCTGGTCAGCCACGCGGCCGCGCCTTCGATGGGTTTGAGCGCGTCGGAGATCGTCTCGCGCGGCCAGCTGACTATCTCCCTGGGTATGAACTCCTGTTCCGGCAGATATTCCTCTATCAGCACCAGCGCCAGTGCCGAGGCGAGCGTCAGGAACACAGCGACGGCGGCCAGCATAACGGGCCACCGTACCCGCTTCTTATTGTACGTCGCCTGATACGCCTGCCTATACGCCTGCCTGTGCACCTGCGCCATACTAAATCACTCCGTAAGCGGATGGTTCTTACCTATCCGCGATAGCAGCTCCAGGTTCGTCGCGAGGTATCCCGTGCCCAGCGCGACGCAGTCCATCGGGTTGCGCGCCACCTGCGCCGGGATTCCCAGTTCGCCCGCGAGCATCTGATCCATGCCAGGCAGCAGCGCGCCGCCGCCCGTTAGGTGAATGCCCGAGCGCACGATATCCACGGCCAGTTCCGGAGGTGTGCGTTCCAGGGTCCACGTTAGCAGCCCGAGTATCTGGCGCATGGGTTCCTTCAGCGCGTCATATACCGCGCCGCATGTCAGCTCTATCGTCTGCGGCAGGCCCGTGACCAGATCGCGGCCGCGCACCATAGCGCGCCTTCCGCCGCCAGTGGATGAGAGATCCGTCTCAAGCGAATCGGTTCTGAATGAGCGCGCGGGGGGCATAGCTCCGCCCAAGTCGATCTTGACCTCCTCGGCGGTGCGGCTGCCTATGAGGAGGTTATGCATCTTCTTGACATACGCGGCGATGGCCTCGTCCCAGGCCATGCCCGCCTGACGTTCGGAGCGTCCGACCACGACGTCGCCCATCGACAGCACCGCGCACTCGACGGTTCCGCCGCCTATATCCACCACCAGCG
>JAITDK010000153.1 GCA_031282605.1 Oscillospiraceae bacterium | reverse complement strand
ATCTCCTCCTCGCCGTCGTAGAAACTGGCGTCAGCGGGATCGTTCACTCGGCGGTAATGGCGTATCTTCCGCAGCAACCCGCCCCAGCCCAGAGTCAAGCCGATCTCCATGTCGCCGGCGCAGTGGTTCATGCCGAAACAACCGGGACGCGTGGAATACTTGCCCCACACGTCATACAGGTGTTCAGGGCGATCCTCGGGGCGGACGCCTATGTTCGCGTGCTCCGCGATGACGCGCACCCACGCTCCGCCCAGCGCGCTGTTCTTATTGACATAGGTGGGCATGTCGTTGACGAACTTGCGCAGCGTTTTTGCGATGGGCACATATCCCGTGATCAAACCGTCGGGTCTATCCGATTCAGGCGGATCGAACTCGAAGTCGGGGTAGTAGACATACCCCCAGTCGTCCGAGTTCAGTTTGCCGTGGAAGTCACGGTTTTTCATTAAGGTGATCCGCCGCTTCTCCTCGCGGATGCCGTTGATGAAGCGGCTTATGCGCGGGGATAGTACGGTGCGGTCGGTGGAAAATGCGTTCGGCATACTAACCTCCTTGACGATTGGTTATATGATTGCGTTCACATTGTGTTCCTGAAATACCGCCCGGATATCTTCCAGCGTCGATCGTGAAGGCGTTTGGGGCGCGATCGCGTCGTCGCGACCCAGCGCGGCGTACTTGGACTCGCCCAGGCGATGATAACCCATGATCTCAACGCGTTCGGCGTTCATTTGGGAGCAGACGACCGCGATGGCGCGCATCTCGCCGTCATTATAACCGGGAATGAACGGCACGCGTATCCATAGCCGCGCCCCGACGCCGGACAGGCGGCGCAGGTTCTCCAGGATGCGCGTGTTGTCAACGCCGGTCAGGCGGCGATGAACCTCCGGGTCGGCGGCTTTGACGTCGTATAGAAACATCGGTTTGTAGCGAAGCGTGCGCTCGAAGAACGACCACGGCACGTTACCGGCGGTGTCGATAGCGCAATGGATGCCTGCGCGATCGCACGCGGCGAGCATACGTTCTAGAAAGTCGATCTGGAGCATCGACTCCCCGCCCGAGAACGTCACGCCGCCTTGTTCGCCGAAGTATGGACTCTCGTCCAGCAGCTGCGTCATCAGCGCGCCCTCCGTCATACGGACGCCGCTGACGGCCAGCGCTTCCGCGTAGCACGTCGGCGCGCAGGCCAGGCATCCATCGCATAGCTCATGCAGGAAGACATGCCGTCCCCCATCCATGATATGCGCGCCGCGCGGACAAATGTCGGTACATTTCCCGCAGCCGATGCAGCGTTCCTGGTAGAAGAGTATCTCCGGGCGCGGGCTGATGGATTCCGGGTTGTGGCACCACGCGCAGCGCAGATTGCAGCCCTTTAGGAACACCACGCAACGCACGCCCGGCCCGTCGTGCACGGAGAAGCGCTGAATATTGAACAGCGTACCGGACGCTTCAGGATCAATCACGCGCGTCAATCACCTCTAAACCGCCGACTATCTATGGTCGGCCACGCTTTCACGCTCGACAAGTTTTACGGGAAGGTAGAGTTTGGTCACGCACTGGTTGTGCGTTTCTTTGGCGCGCAGCAATTGAATCGCCGCTTGACGGCCAATCTCGAAAAAATCCTGCGCAATGCTGGTCAGCGGCGGACACATCACGCGCGCGATCTCCAGATCGTCAAATCCTATGACGGACAGGCGGCTCGGTATGTGAATATCCAGCGCGTACGCGGCGCGATATACCATTGTCGCAACCAGATCCGACACGCAGAAGACCGCCGCGGGCAGCTCGCCGCTCCGCTGTTTCAGGAAGTCTGTCAGCGCCAGTTGGATGCTGTCGGCGTCGTCCGACGGGAACTCAATCAAGTGATCGTCCGGGAAGGCGATCCCCCTATCCTTAAGAGCGTCTATAAATCCCTGGCGGCGTTCAAACTGGCTGTCGCAGCGCTGAACGTTGGTAACGATAAAGAAAACGCGATGACCCTTACCCAGAAAATGGCTAGCCGCGGCGTACCCGCCCATGTAATTGTTTGACAGAACCGACGAGAACGGCGCGTCTCGGACGGACTTATCAATGGTAACTATGGGGATTAACCGGCGGTGCTGGCGCAGTAGCACGCCTCCGCCGTCTTCGGACGTGATGGGGTATATGATAAACCCGCCGCAGCCGCTGCCGGACAGTTTATCGACATATGACAATACATTCTCACCGCGGTTATGTGAGTATATTGTGGTTATGTTCCAGCCTCGCGGATCGAGATAGGATTCGGCGCCGCGCAGGTAGTTAAGCGATACATGCGCTTGGTGGTTGGGCAGAATCATTACTGCGTCCGTGGGGGTTAGGCGCCGACCGTCCAGGGCTTCCAGGCTGGCGGCACCGTCGAGCGCGGCGTTTCTTTCCGCCTGGCCTGAGTCGGCGTCTTCGCGCGCCGCAGGCTGCCCGCCGTCTCTATCGGCGACGAACGTACCCTTGCCCGCCGTGCGACGGATCATTCCCCGATCCACCAGTATGTTAAGCGTCCTTTGTACGGTGGTGCGCGAAACACCATACTGCCCGGTCAGCTCCTTCTCGGTTGGGAGCATGGCACCCGAGCTGTATGTGCTGTTCTCAATGAGGGTGGTCAGGTCGTCCAGTATGACTTGATATTTGCTCTTCATTGCCAGAGAAGTATAACCCATCTGGCATGAAAAAGCAATCATTTCTTGATTGACTGGTTGATTGCCTGGCAGTTTAGCGTGATCCTGGGGCGGCGCCGTCTTTTCCGCGCTGTGCCTCATACATTTGTACTTACATTTCTTGGAGGCGCGACCATCTGGCCGTTCCCACAGTTTTCAAAAATGCATTTGACAACCAGCGGAATATCTGCTAGAATAGCGGTGTCGATTTTGTTAGATGCGTATATATATATATATATACGCAACTGTTTCGAGGAAATGCGTGGCGCCGCGCCTGGCATAGAGGCTGCGTCGGCATGGGAATTGTAGTGATATTATCCAGGATTGCGATATCCGCCAGGGTCTTAATCTAAGGAAGCGAGGCGAGGCTCTTGACACGGCAGGCTGCGCAAAATATCCCGCATGTACGGCGTAATCCACTGCGAGTACGGATCGTGCGGCACAGCGCCATATATTTTATGCTGCTACCCGCCGCGGTCTGGTTTGCCGTATTCTGCTACCAGCCGATGTACGGTGTGCTGCTCGCTTTTAAGGACTATAAGTTCAACATGGGCATACTGCGCAGTCCGTGGGTTGGATTGAAGTACTTCAATCAATTCTTGTTCGCGGCCGAGTTCTGGAACGTGATCAGGAACACGCTGGTCATCAGCGTGCTGAAGCTGGCCTGCTCTTTCCCCGCGCCGATCATACTGGCGCTTTTGCTGAATGAAGTTCAGAACATGCGCTTCAAGCGCGTGGTGCAGACGGTCTCATACCTGCCTCACTTCGTATCATGGGTGGTTGTGTACTCTCTGCTGACGATAGTATTCACGCCGTACGGCGGCTTGGTCAACAGTCTGCGCACACAGGTATTCGGCCTGGAGGCCATGTACTACATGGGCGAGAAGCAGTACTTTTACCCGATGGCCGTACTCTCGGATATATGGAAAGGCGTGGGTTGGGGCACAATCGTGTACCTGTCCGCGATAACGAGCGTCAGCCCTGAATTATACGAGGCAGCTATAGTGGACGGCGCGGGTCGGCTTCGCTGCGCGTGGCATATCACGCTGCCGGGCATTCGCCCCACAATCGCCATACTGTTCATACTGGCCACCGGCGGCATACTCAACGCAAACACCGACCAGGTGCTGTTGATGCAGCAGCCCGCCAACATGGCCATATCCCAGATAGTAGACACATACGTACTGAAGATAGGCATACGTGAAGGCCGCTTCGGCTACGCGACGGCGATAGGATTGTTCAAATCGGTTTTCTCAGCGGCTCTCATGTTCATGGCCAACGCGATATCCAAGCGCGTGGGCGAGATATCCATCTGGTAATCATTAGGTAATCGTCAGATTAGGAGGGAATCATATGGCACGTACGCAGGGCGCGGTTTTACGGTCGAACAGGATTCGCAGGTCGTTCGGACTGCGCGCCTTTACGACGTTTAACTATGTGTTCCTAGTGTTGTTCGCTCTTATAACGTTCTACCCGTTCTGGTACATCCTGATCGCCTCGTTCAATATGGGACGCGACTTTGCGCGCGGCGGCGTGTACCTGTTCCCGCGTGCGTTCACGCTGGATAACTACAAGAAGGCGTTCGAGAATAAACAGATAGTGGACGCGTTCCTGATATCGGTGGGACGCACGAGCCTCGGCGTCGTGCTGGGGCTGTTCTTCACCTCGCTCATGTCGTATGGCATCCATATCCGCACATTGCCGGGCCGCACGGGTATTGTGCTGTATTTCTTCATTACGACCATCGTTTCAGGCGGCATGATCCCCTATTTCCTGTTGCTGCGCGCGCTGGGATTGACAAAGAGCTTCTGGATATACGTTTGGCCGTCCATATTCAGTTTTTACAATATGATACTGGTGCGCACATATTTCGACGGCATACCGCCGGAACTGCGCGAGTCGGCCAGAATCGACGGCGCGGGCGAATGGCGGACGCTGCTCCAGATCTACCTGCCCACATCCGTACCGGTGCTGGCTACCATAGCACTGTTCATTGGCGTGGGGCATTGGAACGATTGGTTCACGGGCGCGTACTACGTCACTAACCAGAAGATTATGCCCGCCGCGACGCTGCTGCAGAAAATCTTGTTGGAAGCGTCCTCGCAGCAGTCGATCAAGCCCGGGCAGGAGAGTTCCATATACGTCCAGGCGGTGAGCACAACGCCTCAGTCGATGCAGATGGCGTTCGTTATGATATTGACGATGCCCATAGTCGTGGTATACCCGTTCCTGCAGAAGTACTATGTCAAAGGGGTAATGGTCGGCTCTGTAAAGGGCTGACTTATAATGAAAGGAGCATTACCATGTTCAAAACCAAGAAAATCCTGTCCGCTATGCTAGCGCTGGCACTCGTGCTGTCGCTGGCAGCACCGCTGGCCGCGCTGAGCGAGGAAACCACGCTCAAGCACTATGGCGACGTACGTCTGACTATGCTATTCGTATGGAACGGCGGCAAGATCGCGCCAGATGACACCTACAACAACGACGTAGCCAAGGCCATCCGCGAGAAGATCGGCGTCACGGTCGAAATCGAAGGCATCATGATGAGCGAGACCGAGAAGCTGAACCTCATCTTTGCCTCCGGCGATATGCCCGACATCCTGGAATTCCCGTTCTGGGGCGGCAGCGCCGGCGAGACCGGCGTCATCAAGAAGGCAGCAAACGAGGGTATGTTGCTGCCGCTCGACGACGTTATCGGCAACTACCCGAACCTGCAAGACGCGTGGGACGTGGGCGTCATCTCCCAGAAGTTCCTGGAAGCCGACCTGAACGACCCGCTGTTCAATGGTAAGAAGTATGTCATCCCGAACGAGACCCCCGGCAGCATTGAGGATATCACCCACTGGGCGTACGGCGTGTTCGTCCGCAGCGACATCGCGGAAGCGCTGGGTACGGATCTGAGCGCCGTCAAGACGCCGGACGATGTGTATAACTTCCTGAAGGCCATCAAGGATGGCGGCTTCAAGGATCTGAACGGCAACGATGTGATCCCGGCCTCCTCGTTCCACAACGGCTGGGGCGTGGATCAGCTGCACATCGGCTTTGAGCAGCATCCTTACTTTACCGACTATCGTCTCGACGCTGACGGAAACGTCTCCTACCGCTTCCTGGAGCAGCCGTATCTGGACGAAGTCCTGTTCGTACGCAAGCTGGTCGCGGAAGGCCTGTTGGACAAAGAATGCTTCACGACGACCGACACGCTGGCAGAGCAGAAGACGGCTAACGGCACAGTCGCCGTCCAGACCGCGCAGTATTCCGTATCGCTTAACGCGATGAAGAAGCTGGGCACCTGGCAGACCAATCCTGAGATTAAGTACACCCCCGTCGGCCCGCTGGCGTATGGCGACGGTACGACGAAGGTTCAGTCGGAACTGAATGGCCGCAACGGCACTCACGGCATCGCGTTCCCGATCACGAACAAGAACCTCGAGGCTTCGTTGGCCTGGTTCGACTACATCAACAGCAAGGAAGGCGTCATCCTCACCGAATACGGCTTCGAGGGCGACACGTTCTACTTTAATGAAGCTGGACAACCTCGCTGGACTGACGAACTGATAGCGGGCAAGGCCGCCGGCGACGAGGCCCAGGTGGTCTCGCTGCGCAACCGCGGCATCCGCTACTACAACATCCCGCTGATCTCCTCTGAGCGTTACAAGTGGTTCGGCGAGACCGAGCCTGGCAACGCCGACGCCGAAGAGCCGCTGATCGTGGAATACAAGAAACTCAGCCCGATCAAGCTGTACGACGGGTATCCCCTCAGCGCGCTGTTCAGCACGTTCGACCGTCAAGAAGAATTCAACGCCCTTATGGCCGGAGAGCGTGAACGCGTAGCCCGCGAGAGCGCGTACTTCGCCGAGACCGATGAAGGGGCCATCGCCATCATCGAGGAGTATCGCAACTACCTGCTAACCGGCGAGAACGGCGTCCTGCCCGCGCTGCTGCAGTATGTACAGGAGAACCTGTCCACGCGCGAAGACTGGGTGTTCTAACCTTTGTTGACAACGTATCTCGATTGACGCATAATGCACGCGGAAGGTATTGGGACTTGCTTCCAATACCTTCCGGCTTGCAACTGTAACCCAACAATCTGCAGGAGGCCAACAAACATGGCGGATAAGAAAACGCCTGACAAGAAGATTCGAATCGGCATAGTCGGCACGGGTGGCATCGCTAATGCGCACATGAAGCCCTATGTCAGCTTCGACGACGTGGAGATCGTCGGCGCGTGCGACATCGTGCCGGGCAAGGCGCGAGAATTCCTGGACAAGTATGACCTGAAGGACGTCCCCGCGTTTGAGAACGTATACGACTTGGTCAAGAACGTCGAGATGGACGGCGTCAGCGTTTGCACGTACAACACCACGCACGCGGAATGCACGGTCGCATGTTTGGAGGCGGGCATCCATGTGCTGTGCGAGAAGCCGATGTC
>JAITDK010000141.1 GCA_031282605.1 Oscillospiraceae bacterium | reverse complement strand
TTGACGCCTGATGAAAAGCAGTGCATCTTTGATTCGCTGGACAATTGCAAGCCGCTGACGGTGTTCGACAAATGGGCGGAATTCCTCAGCGCGTCGTTGCTGCCGGCGTCCGAAATGATGAGCATCGGCGAATACACGGTGGACGAAGGCTTCGATCAGCTGCAAGAGGAAGCCAACGACCTGCTAGGCTATTGAGCCTGCTCTATTAGGGAAACAGATATTACTCTCGCCACGATTGGGAGAGGGGATACCCCTCTCCCGCGTTATATATCGACTAACAGAAAATCGGAGGTAAAATATGGATCTGAAACAACCAGCGTTCAAGCCTTTTACCCATGGCGAACTGAAGCCGGTGGGGTGGCTGGAGCGGCAATTGCGTATCCAGGCGAACGGGCTTTCTGGTAATCTGGATAAGATATGGCCCGATATACGCGACAGTCAATGGATCGGCGGGGATAGGGACGGATGGGAGCGCGTACCCTATTGGTTGGACGGGTTTGTTCCGCTCGCCTGGATGCTTGACGACGACGATCTTAAAGCCCGCGCTGAAAAATACGTCGATGGCATAATACGGCGGCAAGAAGAGGACGGGTGGATATGCCCATGTTCGCAGGAAGAGCGCCGGAAGTACGACATGTGGGCGTATATCCTGATTATGAAAGTGCTGGCGCTCTATGCCGATCTCTCAGGCGACAATCGGGCGGAAGACGCCTTGTATCGGGCGGCGCAATGCCTTAATAAGCATATCCGCCACAACACGCTGTTCAACTGGGGAAGCACACGTTGGTTTGAAGCGTTGATTCCGCTTTACTGGCTATACAACCGGCGGCCGGAGGAGTGGATACTCGAAACGGCGCTGCACATGCGCTCGCAAGGCGTTGACTACCGCCAGGTATTCGATCCGTACATTGACGGCGAATTCAAGCGTCAATGGACCTTCACCACGCACGTAGTAAACCTCGGCATGATGTTCAAACAGGAGGCTCTTGTATCCCGGTTGTTGGGCGGAGATCCTGACGCATTTGCCGAAAAGGCCTATGAGACCCTGAGGAAATATCACAGCATGGCGAACGGCCACTTCACTGGCGACGAATGCGTTGCGGGGGATTCGCCTACCCAGGGCGCCGAGCTGTGTTCAGTTGTGGAAGCGATGTTCTCATTTGAAACCCTGCTGTCCATAAGCGGCAATCCGAGGTGGGGCGACCTACTGGAAACCTTGGCGTTTAACGCGCTCCCGGCGACGATCAGCCCTGACATGTGGTCGCATCAATATGACCAAATGACCAATCAGGTTCGTTGTGAACGCTTGCCGGATGAGAATGTTGTGTTCGGCACTAACGGCCCTGAATCGCACTTGTTTGGTCTGGAGCCGAACTTCGGCTGCTGCACAGCGAACTTCAATCAAGGATGGCCGAAACTGGCGTTGCATTCGTTCATGCAGGCGCCGGACGGCTTAGCCTCCTGCGTGATTGTGCCAAGCACAGCGGAGTTCCAGCATCGCGGCGCTAACGTATCGGTGGTTCTTGATACAGATTATCCATTCCGCAACACGGCCAAATATACGGTTACCGTAGACAAACCCGTACGTATGGCGCTGCGTCTGCGTATACCATCGGCGGCGAAAGGCGCGGTTGTCGACGGTATCCCCGCGAAGCCTGGCGTGTTTCATGTAATTGAACAAGAATGGATTGGGACACAGGTGGTAAATGTTTCATTCGAATATGAGTGCCGCTTGGAGGAGCGTCCCCGTGGGATGCGCGCGCTGTGGCGCGGTCCGCTGCTGTACTCCGTGGCGATAGGCGAGGAGTGGAAGAAGCGGGAATATGAGAAAAACGGCGTATTGCGCCAATTCCCGTATTGTGATTGGGAGATCTTGCCGACGACGGATTGGGCGTACGCGTTCACGGACGATGCGGCTATGACAAGCGAATTGAAGGAAAACCCTGTAGGAGCGGTTCCGTTCTCACCGGACGGCGCGCCGTGCGAGTTACACGCCCTGCTGTTTCCTGTTGACTGGCGCGAGGAAAACGGCATATGCCTCGTTCGGCCGGAAAGCGCAACCCCTATCGCCGACGCTCGCCGCGTTCGTATGATCCCTTATGGTTGCACCAATCTGCGCATGACTGAAATGCCGATCGCTCAGGTATAACGAAACAAAGCGGCGGGACTGTCGCGCAGCCAAAATGAGACTGCGCGGCAGTCTCATTTCGCGTGGTTTGCGGCGCGGCTGCGGGTATGGTATATTAACGATGACGTCCTGTTGTTGACGCTGACAGCTGGTCGACCATCGCGAAGGCGCGAGCCTGTACAGGATATGAACGCAGACATATACACGATCCGACGCGCCGTAACGGCGGGAATGAGGGACGCTATGAACAACGCAAGGTTGGAAAAGACGCTTGCCTACTTGAGTCAGATGGGATTGAGCCAGGCTATCGTCAGCGATCCGCTGTCCATCTACTATCTGACGGGGCAGCGGCATTTCGCCGGCGAACGTCTGCTTTTGCTGAGGATAAGCGTTGACGGCGGATCGACGCTTTACCTGAATGAATTGAGCGAACTGAAAGGTTCGATCGACGGAATCGGCACGGTGCAATTCAAGCTGGGCGAAGATGGGTTGAAACGCGTCGCCGCTGATCTCGACGCCGGCGCGGCGCTTGGCGTTGATAAAAACCTACCGGCGCGCTTCCTGCTGCCTATTCAGGCGTACTCCGGCATCCGTGAGACGAGGCTTGCGTCGGAGGCCGTCGATCACGCGCGGCAGATAAAGGACGCGTCCGAACAGGAGAAGATGATTGTGTCCTCACAAATAAACGACGCCGCGATGGATCGATTCGTCCGGTTAATCCACGAAGGGGTAACCGAACGCGATATCTGCGGCCAGTTGGAGGGGATATATCGGGCGCTGGGCGCGGATCGGATTGACTTCGGCATTGTAGCGTTCGGGGCGAACGCGGCCGAACCTCATCATATCGGCGGCGACACGGTTCTGAAAGAGGGCGACGCAGTGCTCTTCGACGTGGGCTGTGTGAAGGATGGCTATTGCTCCGACATGACGCGGACGTTTTTTTATAGGAGCGTCTCACCGCGCCAGCGTGAGATATACGGGCTGGTCAAGCGAGCGAATGAAGCGGCTGAAGCTTTTGTGCGCCCTGGCGTTCGTTTTTCAGACGTTGACGCCGCCGCGCGAGACATTATTGAGCGCGCGGGATACGGCCCGCAATTCTTCCATCGCCTGGGGCACTCGATCGGATTGACGGGGCACGAGGCCGGAGACGTATCCGCATACAACCACAGTGTGTTGGAAGAAGGCATGATCTTTTCTGTTGAACCTGGAATATATTTGGAGGGAGAGTTTGGCGTTAGAATCGAAGATTTAGTGTTAGTTACGCACGACGGCGTGAAAATTTTGAATACATATACTAAAGAGCTGACGGTGATCGACTAAAAAAATTATCTCGGCTGGCATGAAACTCCCAGCCTGTTACGTCAATTAGGTGTGATCGAGCGGGAGATCACAATAAATTGATGTGGAGGTTGGTATGAGAAAGCTGACTGTATCGTTGGTTGCGTCATTGATCTTGATATGCGGGCTGGCGGCGTGCTCAAGCGCCGGCTTTGCGTTTGGCTATAATTATGATTATGGAACTGCGTTCGTTAACGGACGCGGTTCTGGTAAGGTTTACCTAAGGGAGGAACCGTCCGCGAAGTCAAGCTCGCTGGGGCTATTCTTCGCCGATACGGAGGCCGCCTGTGAATCCACCCCCTATGACGGGCAATGGGCGGCTGCGTCTATCGGCGTGCAGACGGGCTGGAATGTGACAGGCTATGTGCGGTCAAGCAGCGTCGCGCTAAGCTCCGCGCGTGTGACAAGCGGAACGTTCGCATTGATGCCATCCTATGGCCTGTATAACGTCGCCGGTGGGCAAATATACCGCCCTTTGAGGGAATGAGCGTGATGAAGAGGGCGGCGGCGCTCATGATTTCATCGGGATAACTGCGAAGGCGGCTTTATTTAGTAGAGTCGGAGCCGTTATTCCGATCAAGGAAGGAGGATTCCGTATAAACGTTTCTACCTCCGCCGACCGCGCGAAGGCCATGCACGCCGCGTTGCTCTACCTGCGCGAGCACGCGCGCACCGAGCGCGAGATGCGCGATAAACTGGAGAAGAAGGGATTCGACGCGGAGGTCGTTTCTTACATAGTAACGCGCCTGCGCGCGACCGGATTGCTGGACGACGCGCGTTTCGCGATAGATTGGGCGCAGGCGCGAGCGCGCAAGGCGATAGGTTCGCGCCGAGTTCGACAGGAACTGCGCGTGAAGGGCGTGTCGGATGCCGATGCCGACGCGGCGATAATCGCCATGCGAGGCAAGGACTCAATCCCGGATGCGGAATTCGACGATTCAGGCGAATATGACCCAACCCTGGCAAGCGCAATCGCGTTCGCGCGGCGTGGATTGAGCCGATTGAGCGGTCAGCCGGCTGCCGACGTCCGGCGTAAACTGACTCAATCGCTGGTGCGGCGAGGATACGGCTTCACAGACGCGAGGAGCGCGGTTTCCAGCGCCATGTTAAGCGCGGCGGACGCGGATGATTCCGACTATACCGAATAATCCTGGCCGATGCAATACACCCGCGCCCAGAAACGTTTATTATATAGACGAATTTGGGGAGGTTAAGTCCCTATGAAGATGGGTTATAACAGATTGCCGCGATTTATCGCGCTGCTGCTGATCGCTGCTATCGCGCTGGTGGGCTTCAGCGCGTGCACGCTGAAACTGCCGTGGGCGAACGACGCCGCCGTAGAGGGCGAGGGCGACGGAACCAAGCAGACGGAATCGACATTGCCCCCGGCCAACAAGCAGCCTACGCCGACGCCCAAGATTACGCCGGAACCGACCATCACGCCTCGTCCGATTGATATGGCGGTGGAAACGGCGGCGCCCGGTTCGACGCCGCTGCTCATCGAGCCGATAGACAAGCCCAAGCGCACGTTCGTTTACGCCGAGTATACGTCGACTTCGCTGGGGTTAACGTTCAACGTACCTGGGGATTGGATCGAGACCGCACTGGACGACGAGACCGTGATGTTCTCAGAACCGCCAGCTACCGCGATGGACGGTTTCCCGGCGGAACTGATCGTCAAGTGCGTACACAACTCGTCCAACCAGGAGTCCGAGGACGCTATCTCCGCGCTGAACGGTCTCGTCGAATCGCTCAAAATCCAATACCCCAACGTGGAGATGAGCCTGCGCGCAGACAACAACAAGATACTCGGCGAGCCGGGCTATTACTATAACTTCCGCGTCGCGCAGGAGAACGCGAAGGCGATCCGCGGGCGAGTGGTCGTAGCCGCCGCGAACAGGCTGCTGATTTCCGTTCAGCTGCTAGCGCCGGCGGGGTACTATACGGATTACCTAGATATCGTGCGGGAAGTCCGTACGTCCATAAAGCAGTGATCAATGCGTAAGAGCGCGGATCTTACGCGTTAAACGGCGTAAGTATAGTGTACTCCGGATCGTTAAGGGTTTCCTGCATTCGCGCGGCTGTTCGCCGCTCGCGCCGGTTCGTTTCTTCGACGGATCGTAAGGGGTCTCTTTCGAGCGCCTTAGCGAGCGGCGGAAGCCTACCGCGAATCCGTGGGAATTCTTAGCGGTTCGGAGTATGTTTTGGTTACTTTACGCTTTATTCTTCATTCCGGCGGGGTTCGATTCTGCCGGGACGGCGGCGCGGCCGACGAGATACTTGGTGTCGACCAGTCCCTTAAACCCGTTATACTGCGCGGTGCGGAATGAGCCTGTGCCGGTCTCGTCGCCGATAACCGTGACCAGGGCTGATTCCGGTATGTCGGTGATCTTATCTGCGTCTTCCTTGGCGGTTGATCGCCACATGCCGACGCCCTTGCCCATGACGGTTTTGACGACGCCAGTCCAGGGTGGTTTGGGCGGCGCGGATGATCCGTCTGGCGCCGGTGGCTGGATAGTAGGGGGTTTTCCGGCGGCGGGGGTTGCGGCAGCCTGTTGAGCCGCGGCTTGTTTGACGGCGATCTGCTGTGCGTCTCCGTCCGGTATTTGAGAGATGATTGTGTTGGGGTAATAAAACGCGAGTATGTCTCGATACCCTATACCTTGTTTCGCGGCATATTTTGCGCCCTCCTGGCTCATTCCAACGCCGTGACCGTTTAATGGTTTCCCTACGGCCGCGTCCCACGGATCGGGCTGCGATATCGCCCACGCGCGTTCTCCACCCCAAACCTCCTTTGACGAGCGCGTATGTCCGCCGTTGGACGCGGTGTACCAGGCGTTTGCGACATGACCGCCGTACAGAAGAACCTCTCCGGCGGTCTCGTCAACGGCCTGAATGCTGCGCTTTATGGCGGAGTCGGCGAGATACTTGAATGCCTGATACTGGGCTGTGTCATCCGGGGTTGCGCCGCCCTTTATGATGGCCGCGATATATGACCGCGACGCTACCGCCTGCGCCTTCTGCGCTTCCAGCGGCGCGGAAGCGCCTATCTCGTTTGGTACGACGTACTTCAGGTATTCTTCAAGAGGAAGCGTGACCGTACCTGCGCCCCAGCGTTCGGTGTTCTCTTTTCTTTTCCCGGATAACCTAATGGTAACATCCATCGGACTTGCCTCCTTTATGGCGCGGAGATATCATGCCTTGATGTGTTCGTGTATGTTGTACTCCGTGCCGATCGGAGCGCCCGTCTTCGCGAGTCTTCCGACGCTTGCGCCGACTCTCGCATCGGTCTTGTATGGCCGCCTCAATGATTAACGTCGCGCGGCTCCGCGCAAAACCTGGCTGGCGCTCAGTCAACGAGCCGTAAGTATTCTCCCGCGTTCGCATTAGAGATCGATGAGAATCTATAGCGAATCCGTGTGAGTTCTTAGCGGTATGGGTATATATTCTTTGCCGGAATAACGCAGAACTATGGTCTGTTCGAAAAAAATATCGCGGTGAGGCCTTACTAATCCCCACCGCGATATTTTTCCGAACAGATCCTAGGATTGGCGTATGGGTCGAGCCGCGCGCATTGCGTTCGCTACCGCCAAGAGGGCTACGCCTACGTCGCCGAAGACCGCCAGCCATAGAGGAGTCAGGCCTGCCGCGCCCAGCGCCATCAGCGCGGCCTTGATCCCTAGCGCCAGCGTTATGTTCTCTATACCTATCCGCCGCGTCCGTCGGGCTATGCTGATTAGCTCCGCTACCCGCGCGGGTTCGTCCGTCATTAACGCCACGTCTGCGGCGTCCAGCGCCGCGTCCGCGCCCAGGCCGCCCATCGCTATGCCTACGTCCGCCCTCGCCAGCACCGGAGCGTCGTTTATACCGTCTCCCACGAAAACTATCGCGCCCGCATTCGTTCTACCGGACATCCTCCGCTCCAGCGATTCCATCTTTTGATGCGGCAGCAACCTCGACTCGGTCGTATCCAGCCCCAGTTCCTTTCTTACCAACTCAGCCGCCGAAGCTGTATCGCCCGTGAGCATCGCCACCTCACGCACCCCCAGCGCGCGCAGCCGACTCACCGCCTCCGCAGCGTCAGGCTTGATGGCGTCCCGCAGCACGATCCTGCCCAAATACCGTCCGTCCAGCGCAACCACAACGGTAGTCGAATCGTTTCCCGACGCTGGGTAATCCACCCCCGACTCTTCCAGAAGCCTGTTGGAACCCGCCAAAACCTCGCGTCCGTCCAGCAGCGCGCGCACCCCGTATCCCGCGCGTTCCGTCCGATCGGCCAGCCTGCCGGGATCTACCTTGCCGCCCTCAGCCAGCCACGCCGACTTTATCGACCGCGCGATCGGGTGTGACGAATCCCACTCCGCGTACGCCGCCGCCTCTAATACGGCGGCACGATTCGACACGCCCGTATCGACGTCTATCTGCGCGACCTCGAACTTGCCGCGGGTCAGCGTGCCCGTCTTGTCGAATATCACCGTATCCACCTTGTTCAGCGACTCGAGGTATCGCGCGCCTTTTACCAATATCCCTCGGCGTGACGCCGCCCCCAGGCCGGCGAAGTATCCTATCGGGATGGATACCACTAGCGCGCACGGGCACGATATGACCAGGAACACCAGCGCTCGCCTGACCGACTCGCCCGCCGGCATACCCGACAGCGCGGGGATCAACGCCAGCAGCGCCGCAGCGCCTACCACGATGGGGGTATAAACCTTCGCAAAGCGCGTGATTAGCAGTTCCGCGTTGGTCTTGCGCGACGCGGCCTTTTGAGTCATCTCAAGAATCTTGGAGACGGTGGATTCACCGGCGGCGCTAGTGACCTCGATTGTCAGTGTGCTGCCTATCACGATCGATCCGGAGAGCGCCTCGCCTCCGGGAGCGATCGGTCGCGGCTGACTCTCTCCGGTCAGCGCGGCTGTATCCAGATCGCACTCGCCGCTGAGTACTATTCCGTCCAGGGGTATTCTCTCCCCAGGACGAACCAGTATCTGTTGTCCCACCTTGACCTCGTCGGGCGCGACTGTCAGGATCGTGCCGTCGTCGTTCAACACGTTCGCGCTGTCGGGACGCAGATCCATAAGCGAGCGTATCGACCGCCGCGACGCCTGAATCGCGCGGTTCTGCAGTTCCTCGCCGATTCTATACAGAAGCATGACCGCGCCGGCTTCCGGGAACTCCCCGATCGCCAGCGCGCCTATCGTCGCTATCGTCATCAAAAAATTCTCATCCAGAAGTGCCGCCGCACCCTCGCCGCGCGCGGTTTTCCGGCTGAACAGTCCGCCCAGGCTTCGCGCCGACGTCAGGATTATCCGCCAGCCCAGCAGCAGGTACGCCGCAACGAAGCATACCGTGCCGGCAGCCTCGCCCGCTGGCCTGCCGCTGACAAAGAATGCCGCAATATATATGGCGGCGCCCAGCGCGTCCACAGCATAACGCTGAACCGGCCCGCCGCCGTGCTCCCCCTCGCGTGCCTCATAGTCGTTCACGGCCTCATGATGATGGCAATTCCCGTACGAGCACGCCGCGACGTCATTTTCCCATCTGGTATCCGCCGAATTGTCCATAACCACGCCTCCTAACGTATTAGTTATACTCAATATAATACGACGCTTGAACAATTGTTCATATAATACTCTATATTGGCAAGCAAAACTTGCGGATTTTCAGGTTGGGTTCGCGGCGTTGGGGTTTGCGTTCATCCCCGTTCCATCGCGTGTTCGAACCCTTGCTGGAATATCGAGCTTACGTGCTCGTCGTCCAGCGAATAGTAGATGATCTTGCCGTCGCGGCGGTACTTAACCAATCGCGTCTGGCGCAGCGCGCGCAGCTGATGCGACACAGCGGAACTGGTCATGCTTAGCAGCGCCGAGATATCGCACACGCACAGTTCGCCGCGCCTCGCGCCGCTTGCCTGACCGCCCTCGTCCCATGCCGCTTCCGCCGCGTGCAGCGCGTAGAGTATCTTAACGCGCGTCGAGTCGGCAAACATCTTAAACAGATCGGCCAGATCCGTCAGCGCCTCATCCCTGGGCATCCTGACGCGCACACGCTCCACGGTTTCAACGTGCACGGCGGTTATCTCGCAGCGGTCCGCGTCGCGATATTCCATATCGGTCAACCTCCGAACATGAGAGACATACATATGAGCAATCGTTCAAGTGTTATGATACCATTGACCAGCGCGTTTGTCAATATGTCCGTAACAAAATAGCCGATGGGGGGGACCCATACGTCGTCGCTGCGGCTAACAGGGCGGCATCGTCAAACTTCGCCCAAAAGGCGCAGCCTCTTACCCGAGCCTGCGCCATAGTAAACTCATATGGGTGATTGCGTCTGCCGGACTGTTGGTGCAGGTTCGGACGATGCTGGCGAATGGGTCGGAGATGGCGTCGGAATTGGCGTCGGAACTGGCGTCGGAATAGGCGTAGGAATTGGCGTCGGTGTGGCCGCCGCTTCCGCGTAGATATGTCCCAGAGTAATCCTGCCCGCTTTGCCGTCCGCTCCAAGTCCATACATCTTTTGATATGCCTTGACCGCGTCGCGAGTGCCGTTCCAGTATCCGCCGGTTATCGTGCCGGCGTAGAAACCCAGTTCCGTCAGCTTGCGCTGCAGCCAGAATACATCCTCGCCCGCGCTGCCTACTTCCAACGTGCGTATCTTCGTCTCCGGCGGCGTGCGGGGGTCATATATCGGCGTCGGCGTAGGTTGCGGCGTGCTCACGGGCAGCATGTTCGCCTTGTTGAGCGCGGGCGGCTTAAGCGTCATAACCCCCTCGGGATCAGCCTTTCCCCGTATCACGTCCACCACCGTGCCCGCGCCGCAGTTATCGTATATCCACTTTGCGTCCGACACCAGCAGCCTGATGCATCCGTGAGAGGCCTTCTTGCCCAGGTTGTAATACGAACCGACAGCCAAATCCATCGCGTCGGGCGTGTTGTATATGACCGAATGGAACGCGATCGAGCTGGATATACGCGTCCAATACTGCGCGTATGAACCCCATTTGTCAAAGAAGCACCAGCGCGCGGTAGCCCCGTTGAGTACGTATTGCCTTTCTGGCGTCGGATTGGCGTCCGTGCCCGTCGAGCAGAGCATACGCTTGACTACGTCGGTGTAACCGCCGTCCGCGTCGAGTCCGTATACCGTCACTACTTGATTGACCACGTCGATCGTGATGTAATGCTTCGGCGGAGGAGGCGTGGGTTTGGGGGTTGGCGTAGCGGACGCGTCGCGTGGCTGCGGATCGTTGAACAGCTT
>JAITDK010000131.1 GCA_031282605.1 Oscillospiraceae bacterium | reverse complement strand
GTCCCAGACCCTGCGAAGGGCTATCCGCCCTTTCGAAACCTGACCAGGCTTCGCCTGGACCATCGTGATACACAATCTACCGGCTTCGGATTGCCGGTTGTACCTGGAGAGTCTGTTCCGTAACCGATCCCTCCAACCCTCATCATCCCCATAGGGGGAGATGTCGCCGCAGCGACAAGGGTTCCGCTTGCTAATACGAATCAGTGTCAGTGGGTATAATCAATACGAACCCCCGCGATAATCAGGAGGCTCTTTGAAGATAGCGCCATACATGGAGCGCATGATACTGGACGGCGGCTTATTGCGGCAGCGCCCGGGCGAGGACGCCGCGCGGTTCGCCGGTCATGCGAACGAATACTACGACGAGCCGCTAACGCCTTGCGAGCGGTTCTTTGTCTGGCAGAACGGTCGCTTGGACGTCGAGGAGATAGATACGCCTATCCGCTCGCTGCCCAAAGACCTGGAAGGTTTCCGCGTCGCGCTGATATCAGACATACACTTGAGCGTGCGTATGCAGCGCGGCGAGGAGACGCTGCGCTGCACCGCGTCTGCGAAGCCCGATCTGATATGCATGTTGGGCGACTTCGCCGACGGACATACAAAAACGGCGGAGCCGTACAACCCATTCCTGCGCGCGATGGCGGGCATTGCGCCTTGCGCTGCCGTCATGGGCAATAACGACTATGTGTGCAGCTATTTAGGCGCGTTGAGGGAGTATTACACTCAAGCGGGTATCCCGTTACTGGAGGACGAGTCGCGTACAATACAGCGCGGTAAAGCGCGTATCCGCGTTATTGGCTTGCAGGACGCCAACGCCTTCGCATACAACATCCCCGTACGCCGCGACGGAACCATGGCCAACGTCCGCACCATTGCCGCCTCCGACGACCCCGACATGATCGACATACTGCTGATCCATCGACCTCATCGTGCTGCGCGAACGCTTGCGCAGGGCGGATTCGCAATGGCTATGGCCGGACACGCGCACGGCGGTCAGTGGCGCTTGCCAGGCGGGCAAGGCCTATTCGCGCCGGGACAAGGGTTGTTGCCTAAGTACACCAGCGGATTGTATCGAATCGGCGGCGGGAAGCTGCTGGTCGGCAGGGGAATCGGGAATCATGAGTTCCCAATAAGGATAAACAACAGGCCGCATCTGCCCATTGCCGTGCTGAGCCGCGAGTAGTCCAGATCAACCGCGCCCTGCCCGTGTAAAACTTATCAACACCCTTCGCGCCAGTCCGCACCAGTTGTTAACAGACTTATCCACACTATCCACAGGCTGTGTTGTGCACAACGGTGTGGACGGTCACTTAATCTTGACCAAATCCGCCTCCGTCGTGATAATTTCCCACCACATGGCAAAGCTAAGCCATACGCCTTGCCACGACTACCACGCTGTGATATATTGACGGGGGTACATCCCCCATCTTCCGCTGCGGCGGCAGATGGCTTCACCCGGCGGTATAAGGAGACTATCCCGGCGACAGGACAATCCCGGCGACTCTCCCCGCCTAAACCTTACTTGGAGGACATCCATGCAATGGATTAAAAACCTGCTGGGCGGCGGCGACGGCGAAATCAAACGCCTGACGAAGCTGGCCGAGCGTATCGATACATTCGAGGACGCGCACCGGAATCTCGACGCCGCCGCGCTGCGGGGGCTGACCGCGCAGTTCAAGGAACGGCTGGATAGGGGCGAAACGCTGGACGACCTGCTACCCGAGACATTCTCGGCGGCGAGAGAGGCGATGGGTCGCTCGATAGGCAAGCGTCACTTCCGCGTGCAGATGCTGGGCGGCATCGTGCTGCATCAGGGTCGCATAGCCGAGATGAAGACGGGCGAGGGCAAGACCTTCGTCGCGGTGCTGCCTGCATACCTGAACGCGTTGACGGGCAAGGGCGTTCATATCGTGACGGTGAACGACTACCTCGCGAAATTCCAGGGTGAGTGGATGGCGCATATATTCCGCTTCCTGGGCATGGAAGTGGGCGTAATCACCCACGACAGGGAGAACGACGAACGCCGCAAGGCCTACGCCGCCGACGTAACCTACGGCACGAACAACGAACTGGGCTTTGACTACCTGCGCGACAACATGGTGATCTACAAGGAGCATCGAGTGCAGCGCGGGCATCAGTTCGCGATTATCGACGAAGCGGACTCGATACTGATCGACGAGGCGCGCACGCCGCTGATCATATCCGGCCAGGGCGAGGCGTCCACCGATTGGTACAAGCGCGCGAACGCTTTCGTGGAACGGCTGCGCCTGGACGTGGACTTCGTCAAGGACGAGAAGGATAAATCCATCAACCTCACCGAAGCGGGAGCCGGCAAGGCCGAACAGTATTTCGGCGTGGAAAACCTCTCCGATATGGAGAACACCCAGATCAACCACCACGTAATGGCCGCGCTGCGCGCCAACTACCTGATGCACCGGGATACGGATTATGTCGTGCAGGACGGCCAGGTTATCATCGTCGACGAATTCACGGGTCGGCTGATGCTAGGCCGCCGCTACAGCGACGGTCTGCACCAGGCTATAGAGGCCAAGGAAAACGTCAAGGTAGAGCACGAGAACAAGACGCTCGCGACCATCACGTTCCAGAATTACTTCCGCATGTATTCCAAACTCTCGGGCATGACCGGCACGGCCAAGACCGAGGAAGAGGAGTTTAAGGGCATATACAAACTGGACGTTGTGCAGATACCCACGAACAAACCGATGATCCGCCGCGACCTGAACGACATGGTCTACACCGGCGAAAAGGGCAAGTATGAGCAGGTCGTCAAGGAGATAATCCGCCGGCATGAATCGGGACAGCCGATATTGGTCGGCACGGTGTCGGTTGAGAAGAGCGAAACGCTCAGTCGTATGCTGGAGCGCGAAGGACTCGATCACGAGGTACTCAACGCCAAGCATCACGCCAAAGAGGCCGAGATCGTCGCCCAGGCCGGGCACTACGGCGCGGTCACGATAGCCACCAACATGGCGGGACGCGGCACAGACATACTGTTGGGCGGCAATCCGGAGTTCCTCGCACGCCGGGAATTGCGCAAACAGGGCGTCGACGAGGGTATCATCGAACAGGCCATCGGCCACGAGGAGGATGTCTCGGACGAGGTGCGCGCGGTTCGCGAACAATTCAACCGACTGGAGTCCAGCTTCCGCGTCCATACCGAAAGAGAGCATCAACGCGTAGTGGCGGCCGGCGGACTGCACATACTGGGCACCGAACGCCACGAATCGCGGCGTATTGATAACCAGCTGCGGGGTCGCGCGGGTCGCCAGGGGGATCCGGGATCGAGCCAGTTCTTTATATCGCTGGAAGACGATCTGATGCGGTTGTTCGGCAGCGACCGCGTAGCGCCGATGATCGAGCGGCTGGGTCTTAAGCCGGACGAACCTATCGAGGCCGGAATGCTGACCAAGCAGATAGAGAACGCGCAGAAACGCATCGAGGGTCGCAACTTCGACATCCGCAAGCACGTACTGCAGTATGACGACGTGATGAATCAGCAGCGCGAGGTCATATACGGCCAGCGCGGCCAGGTGCTTGACGGCGTGGATATGCGCGCGCAGATACTGAACATGCTCCACGCGCTGATCGGCGACGCGGTAAAGCAATACGCGCAGGGCGACGATCCGGACAGCTGGGATCTGTCGGGACTGGGGACATACCTGGAGCGGTTCGTGCTGTCGCCGGGGATGTTCGCGCCGATACGCGACGATCTTGTAAAAAAAGAACGCGCCGATATAGCGCCTGCGATAGAATCGCTGTCGCTCAAGTTATACGAGAAACGCGAGCGTGAGTTTGCGGGTGCGGGCATAGACATGCGCGAGCTGGAGCGGGTGGTGCTGCTCTCCGCCGTCGACCATCGGTGGATGGATCATATCGACGACATGGCGCACCTGCGCGACGGCATCGGCCTGCGCGCGCTGGGGCATCGGGATCCGGTCGTCGAATACAAGTTCGAAGGGTTTGAGATGTTCGACGAGATGGTGAAACTGATCCGCGAGGATACGCTTCAGCGGCTGTTCCACACCCCGATAGAGGTTCGCGTGCAGCGCCGTGCCGTCGCCGCGCCGCCGCCGAACGCGCCTGCATCGGATCGGGCGCAGCAGCGCCCAAGCGGTCCGCGTCTCGCAGGCTATGGCCCGCGTATAGCGTCGCCCGCCAGACCTTCCGTTAATCCGGCGGGCGCGGCTCAACCGAACGCGCCCGCGCCGAACACCCCCGTCAAGGCCGTGCCTAAGGTGGGCAGGAACGAACCGTGCCCCTGCGGCAGCGGCAAGAAATACAAGCATTGCCACGGCAAGGAGGTATAGGCGGACGGATCGCCTAGGACGCGCTATACAACATTAAAAATACGTTAAAGAAGGATGTGAGCATATGGTTGAATTGGATCAATCCCGCCAGGATTGGGCGATGATTCGCGAAACCATCGAAGAGGCAGGTGGGTCACTTTAACCTGGCTGGGTTAAAGGAAGAACTCGCCGAACTGGAACAGGACATGGCTCAGCCGGATGCCTGGAACGATCTGGCACGATCAACCAAGATCAGCCAGCGCGCGAAGCATATTCAGTCGAAGCTGGATCGCTATTCCAATCTATTGAGCCGCCACGGCGACATCGGCGCGATGATCGAGCTGGTCGAGGAGGAGAACGACCCGTCGATGGTCGAGGAGATCAAGCGGGATATCGCCTCGCTGCGCGCCGATGTTCAGGCGCTGCAGTTAGAGACGCTGCTGCGCGGCGAGTATGACGGCAACGACGCGATACTAGCGCTGCACGCGGGGGCGGGCGGCACGGAGGCGCAGGATTGGGTGGCCATGCTCCACCGCATGTACACGCGCTATTGCGAACGCAAGGGTTACGGGGTGAAGGTGCTCGACCTGCTGCCAGGCGACGAGGCGGGCGTGAAGTCCGTGACGATGTCGATATCGGGCGATAACGCGTATGGGTTCCTGCGCGCTGAAAAGGGTGTGCATCGGTTGGTGCGCATCAGCCCGTTCGACTCCAACGCGCGGCGGCATACCTCGTTCGCGTCGCTGGACGTGTCGCCGGTCATAGAGGACACGGCGTTCGTGCTGGATATGGAGGAGGTACGCATCGACACATACAGGGCCAGCGGCGCGGGTGGTCAGCATATCAACCGCACGGACTCGGCGGTGCGCATGACCCACATCCCCAGTGGGGTAGTCGTGCAGTGCCAGAACGAACGATCCCAGGCGCAGAACCGCGACGTCTGCATTATGATGCTCAAGAGCCGCCTGCTCGAACTGCGGGAGCGCGAGAAGGAGGAGCGGATGAGCGACATAAAGGGCGAGATGAAGAAGATTGAGTGGGGAAGTCAGATCCGCTCATATGTATTCCACCCGTACAGCATGGTGAAGGATCACCGCACGAACTTCGAGGTCGGATCGACCGACGGTGTGATGGACGGTGAATTGGATGGGTTCATAACTGCATACCTGTCGATGCAGTAAGGAGGGACGCGGCGCATCCGCGCGATCGGGAAGGGGTCTCACGACCTCCTCCCGACCTCCCCCGGGGCTTGGAACGAGGGAACGGGGGGGACGGGTTGCGCTACGGAACAGACTATCCAGGTACAACCGGCGATCCGAAGCCGGTGGCATGTGTATCACGATGGTCCAGGCGAAGCCTGGTCCGGATTCGAAAGGGCGGATAGCCCTTCGCAGGGTCTGGGACAGAGTCCCAGGCTCCCCGCAGGGACGTTCCTCGTTCCCTCGCTCCCACGTTCCAGCGTTCCAACTCCTGCGCCCCGCCAGTA
>JAITDK010000128.1 GCA_031282605.1 Oscillospiraceae bacterium | reverse complement strand
CGAAGGCGCGGATGCGCCGCATGACCACGTGATCACATGCGTTAAAGGGATTTACGGATTGCGCAGCGCGACGCTTGCCAGCATCTCGGCGCGCTTGACTACCTTGGGGCGGCGCATGGCGGCTTTCTTATCACGCCGGCAGATGGCGGTATAGCCGCACCACTGGCATGCGTTCCAGTCGTTGATGCGCACCGGATCGCAGTCTAGCTCGCCTCGGCGTATGCGATCCGCCAGCGCCGCGGCTTTGCGCTTGGCGTAGAGGATCATCCCGTCCATCTCGTCCGCGCTGACCAGGTCGGAGTTGCGATCGCGGCGGCCGTCCGTTTTGTTGTACATCTTGGGCACGCTAAGAGGCGGTTCCGCGTTGTCCATCGCCTGCGCGACGCGCGAGTCGTCCAGCATCACACCGCGCAGCCGCAGTGCCTCGAAGCGCTTCCGCTCCAGTTTATCCAGCCAATCCCGCGTTTCGGCGTCGGTTGCGCCGGATTCATCCGCGCCTATGGTCAGCATCGGGTTGTCCAGTTTGAACAGGAATGCACCCGCCGGTTTCGCCCAATCCGCGTCCGGCAGAGCGGCAGCCAAATAGAGCAGCAACTGCAGATCCAACCCCTCCAGAAACCGTGTCGGGTCGAACGGATTCCCCTTTCTTGCGCGGGAACCTGACTTGTAATCGATTACGCGCAGGTATCGCGACTCGCCGTCGTACCATTCGTCGATGCGGTCTATCTTGCCCTCGAGCGCGATCGAATTGCCATCCGACAGCTCGATCATCAGCGCGCCTGGCTTGCCCATCCCAAACTTATACTCGAACGCGACCGGCCTGAACGCGCTGACCGTCAGATGCCTGATCGCAGTCCATCCCGCACGCCGTGCCGCCGCCGCTATCCGCGCGCCTTCGACCTCCATCCTCGCGTTCCGACGAATCAAGCCGTTCTCGAACGCGTCCAGCATCGGAGACATGAAGCGGGCGAGCATCGCCTCGACGCGTTCGCGAGGCAGTTCTGGGAAACCCGGCTCCATCACGCATTCTTTCAACAGGACTTCGAGCGCACGATGCAGGAACGAACCGGAGCGATTAGCGGCCAGGCGCGGTTCCGGCGGAATCATGGGCGACAGGCCATACTGAACGAAGTGACGATAGGGGCAGGCCGCGAACATCTCCAGCCGTGTGACGGAGTACGGCGCGCGGCTGTAGAGTTCGACCGTCAGTGGTACGGGCAGCGGCGGTCGGGGTTTCTCGGGATTCAGCGCGGCTTGAACGCTTTGAAGCTTATCGCGCCAGCGCGGGTCGGACGCCAGCGCGGACAGCGCTTTGCGCCATTCGTCGGGCATGGTCTCGCCGTTCCGCTCGGCGCGCAGAACCGAACCGGCGGCGTCCAGCGCGGAACCCGGCGCGTTAAGGCAAGACGGGCGATCGTCGTTCGCCGGGCGCAATGACGGGAACAGCCGCTCCAGTCGTCTCATGAGGATCGAAGGTTGAGCGCGCTCGCCGTCGTCGCCCGACAGCGCGCAGCTAACGTACAGGAATTCGCCGGGCGAGGCCATCGCTTCCAATAGGTTGAGATTGGTCAGCGCGATTAGCGTGCGCATATCCAGCCCAAGCGGCGTGTCGAGCATCGTCTCGGCTTCCAGCAGTTCGGTGTCGGTGAGCAGGCCTTCGCCGCCCGATACCAGCGCGCCGTCGGCCAGTCCCAGTATCAGCGTGGCGCGGGTTCGGCCTTGCTTCGCGCGGCCTACTTCGCCGATCATCACCCGGCCTCGCTCAGGCGGCAGCGCGCCCAGTTCCAGCGACTCTATGCCCGTTCGCACGATTCGCGCCGCCGTCGCGGAAGACGCGGCCCTGCCCGCCAGCAGAGCGTCCAGCTGATCCAATAGATTCAGCCACAACTGCCACACCTGCGTGGCATGCGAGGCCTCAAGGATCATGCCGCGTGCGGTTAGTTCATCATATAGGCTGGTCAGTTTCTTGCACAGTCCGGTCTCTTCGGTGAATCGCCATAGCGCGCGCGCGAACTCGCCGTTCCGCTCGGCGTGGCGCAGACCCTTGCGCAGATCCGTCAGCGGCTCGACGGCCAGGAGGCGCAGCGGTTCGGTGTCCGCGCGCAGAGCCGCTTCGTCAGGCGTGAGCTGGAATTGGGTTGGTTCGTTAAGGGGTTTCAGCCATCGCGAGCCATCCAGCGCATGGGATCTAGCGTACGCGTCTAGCGCGGACGCTTCGTCTGAATCCAGTTCCGAGAAGCCGCTATGGATCCAGTCCGACAGCGCGGTGGTCGGCGAGTCCTTCGCCGCGAAGTCGATCGCGCCCAGCAGCGCCATGAACAGTGGGTGCGTGGAGGCCGGATGCTTGCGATCCAGGTATACCGGAACGCCCATTCGGGTGAACGCGCGGGCGAGCGCGTCGCCGTGCGCGTCCAGGCTGGCGTGCAGCACGCGGATATCGTCGGGACTGACGCCGGACGCGATCAAGCGCAGCACATGCGCGGCGGCGCGTTCGGCTTCGTCATGGGTCGTCGGCTCGACGGCGTATTCGATAGAGTGAGAGGCGTCCGCATCGTACGCGCGCGGCGAGGCGGCGTTCGCGAACAGCGCGTGTTCCAGATAACGGATCGGTACGGCCGCGTCCAACGGATCTGCGATATGTTCCCGAACATACTCCGTACCCGCGCGCGCGAACCATCGCTCCAGCCGCTCCAACGTCGCGCGCGCGGGGGCGAACAGCCTCCCGTCCGAAGCGTCCGTCCGATCCCATGTCAGCGCGAGCGTGAACGATCGGGACAGCTCCGCCGCGCGGCAGAATAAGTCCGCCATCGACGGCACGATCAGGTCGAAACCGTACACCCATACCCGTGCGTCGGTCATTACCCCCGACGCGGGCAGCCGATCCAGCATCGCGCGCTGCGTGTCGTCGCCGTCGACAAACTGTCCGGAGAGAACCTCTTCATAGCCGTCGAATATCGCGGCCATGTCCAACAGCTTGCCGCGCATCGTTCCGCCGCATCGTTCCGCCAGCGAGCGCACGGACTGGGGCGTCTGTCCCGCGCGCTTGAACGCGCCGATCTGTTCCGCCATACGGCGCGCGAACCCACGCCGTCCCGCCGCGCGCCTGTAGTACGACAGTGAGGGCGCTATACCGTCCATCAATGATTGCACGGCCATAGCCTTGCCCTCCGCGCCGATGCGCGCCTGAGCGGGCTTACCGGCGGCGTCGAACACGCGCTCGGTCAGCCGCGAGGGCGAGAGTACGTCCAGCGCGAAAAAGCCGGGGATTTGCAGCTGGCGCAGTATCTCGATCTCGGCCTGCAGCGTGTATTGTTCGGGTACGAGCAGGATCAGTTTGTCCTCGCCGCGTTTGAGCGCCGCGACGATCTCGTCTATCACGTGCGGCAGCAGTCGTCCCGGGCGCCCTGTCAGTATTCTGGTTGGTTCCATTATATCACCATCATTATTGCTTACTTTAACCTATATATCCCAAACGGGTATCATCGCCTCGCCCGACGCGTCCGGGCCTTGGTTATAACCCTCGTTCAGGCCTATAGCCATGCGATGCGCTTTTACGCGCCGATACGCCGAACGGGTCAGCGGTCTGTCCAAACCGAATATCGCTGAACGCGCGGTCGGCGTGAACTGCCCCATCAGCGACACGGGTGTGCCGGGAGGGAGGTTCGTGGCCAGCCAGTTCAGCGATTGGATAGACTCGCGGGTATGGCCGGGGAGGATGAGGTGGCGCACGATCGTGCCGCGTAGCATCACGCCGTCCGGGGCATAGGCGGCGGGGCCCGTTTGATCACGCATCGCGAGTATGGCCGCCCGCGCGACAGCGGGATAATCAGCCGCGCCGGAGAGCCGGCTCGCCAACGCTGAATCAGAATATTTATAGTCAGGCAGGTATATATCGATCATGCCGTTCAGCGCGGCGATGGTCTCCGGCGTTTCGTAGCCGCTTGTGTTGTATACGACGGGTATCGCGGGACGGGCGATGCGCAGCGCGTCGATAACGGCTGGCAGGAAGGGCGTCGCTCCAACCAGGTTGATGTTGTGTACGCCGCGCGCCTCAAGCGAGCGGAACGCGTCCGCCAGTTCGTCGACGGCGTAAACGCGCCCATACTTAGAAGGGTTGTCCCAACTGATCGGCGCGTTTTGACAATACGCGCATCGCAACGCGCAGCCGCAGAAAAACACCGTTCCGCTGCCCTTGGTTCCCGATAAGCATGGCTCCTCGCCGTAATGCGCAGTCACCTTGGCCACGCGCGGCGACGTACCCATCCGGCATAGTCCGCCGCCCTCGACCTCGCCGCGGATCGCTCCGCAGCGTCGTGGGCACAGCGTGCAGACAGCCGCGCCCGTTTGATCCGCCGTCAACGTATTACACGCACGCTTGCTCGGGCGACGACGTGAAGCGCGCGCGTATCATTTCCGCCAGCGCGATGTATGCCTCGTCCTCGTCCTCGCCGTCCAGCACCAGGAACAGCGAATCCGAGTTCTTACTGCTTAGCGAAAGCACGCCCATCAGGCTCTTCGCGTTGACGACCTTGCTCCCTTGCTCGATGAGTATCCTTGAGTCGAACTTGCTCGATAGCTGCGCCAGCAGCGCGGCCGACCGCGCGTTGAACCCCTCTAATCCGCCCAGATCAATTTGACGCCGTTTCATAGGTAACCAGGACCTCCTTTCGGGATGATGCGATTCGATATGGCGCGTCTCGGTATGGCGCGATAGTATGACGCGATAGTATAGACGTCCGAGACGCCACATGTATGAGTATGCGCGGCGTATACTATTCATGACTGATTTTATGTGATTCATGTATGTCTATGTCAATCGCGCGATCCGGAGGGCGTCCGAGGCCGCCGCTCTTCGCCAGTGATTCCGCCAGCCGCTCTATCTTGCGCAGGCGGTGATTCATGCCGGATTTGCCAACTGCGGGGGTGAGCATTCGGCCCAGCTCGGCCAGCGGCAATTCCGGATGATCCAACCGCGCCTCCGCCGTTTCGCGCAGGACGTCGGGCAAGGAGCCTAGTCCTGCGACGCGCGCGACGGCCTTGATCGCCCGAACGTGACGGTCGGCCGCGTCGACCGCTTTGTCCAGGTTCGCGGAGTCGCAGTTCGTAGCACGGTTGACCTGGTTGCGCATACCCTTGAGTATGCGCGCGTCCTCGACATACAGGCGGGACGCGGACGCGCGCATTACGGTCAGCAGCAGCGCGATCTGTTCCGCTTCCTTGAGGTACACGACGCGCTGATTCTTGCGCCAAACGGAGCGCGGCGTCAGTTTCAGCCCTTCGAGCAGTTCGACCCAGATGACGGCCAGCCGCTCATCCGAGCTGACGAACTCCAGATGGTATTCCTTCGCCGGATCAGCCGCCGAACCGCCGCCCAGGAACGATCCGCGCAGGAACGCCGCGCGGCAGCATGATTTCGCGTTCGCCGACGGCCTCTCCACATCGCTGACCGCAAACCAGCCTTGATCACCCAGCAATCCGCATACATTCAACAGACTCCGCGCCCGATCGCCTACCCAGACCGCTTCGCCGGGGTTTAGATCCGGCTGATCCGCCGCGCCTGCGCTCATGCATATACCCGTCGCGCAGGGGCTTGCGAGGGTTGAGACGTCGCTTGCGTCGTCCAGTAAAACGTGCGCCAACGCCCGCGCGCGGTTCACCGCGCACATGCCGCGGCTGTTCATCCGCAGCGTGAGTTCGTTGTCCGCGTCAATGGACAGCGTGGACGTGGTGTACATCAGCGCGCTCATCTCCGCCGTCACGCAGCACGCTGCGCCGTACGGCACTGACGCCAACTCTTCTTTGACGCGCGATGAGAATGAAAAGTTTACGTTGCTTATCGGAATATTCATCGATCTATCCGTCGGTTCGGTCAACACGTCTAAATATTTTGTCAGTCTTCGCCGATTACGCGCGCCTCCGGTTCCAGCTCTATCCCGGACATGTCGCGCACGCGGCGGATTATCTCGTCCTTCAACGCCAGCACGTCGCGCGCGGTCGCGCCGCCCTTGTTCACGATGAATCCCGCGTGCATCGGGGAGACCATCGCGCCGCCCACGGCGAAGCCCTTCAGCCCGGCGGACTCTATCAGGGCGCCGGCGAAGCGTCCCTCGGGACGCTTGAAGAAACTGCCCGCGCTGGCGTCGGTCAGCGGCTGCTTGGACTTGCGCCGCCTGGTATAGTCGGCCATGCGCTCCGCGATTAATCGCGGGTCGTCGGGCTTTAGGATGAAATTCACGCGGGCGATGACCGCGCCCTCGTCCATCATGCCGCTGCCCCTGTATCGAAACGCGAGCCGTTCGCCCGAGAATTCAACGGGCTTATAATCCTTGCTCAACGCGTCGACGGAGGCGACGACCCGCGCGATCTCTCCGTCGTACGCCCCGGCGTTCATCCAGGCCGCGCCGCCCACCGCGCCGGGGATGCCGCTGATCGCCTCCATGCCGGATAACCCCGCGTTCGCCGCCGCTCTAGCCGCCGCGCTGAGCAGCGCGCCCGCCCCGGCGGTCATCCTCTCGCCGTCGATAGCGATGTGGGTTAGGGGTGCGCCCGGCGCGATTGCTCCTCCGCGATGATCGGCCACGCGGATTGTCAGTCCCCTTATGCCGCCGTCGCGCACCAGCAGGTTTGTTCCGTTGCCGATGATGGTCGACGGTACGCCGAGGTCTCGCGCGGTTGACAGCGCGTACGCCAGTTCATCATCGTCGCGCGGTATGAATAGCGCGTCTGCGGGACCGCCTATCCTGAACGACGTCCAGCGGGAGAGGGGTTCGTTTTCCAGCAGCGCGGCGCGAGGGTATCGCGCTCGGATTCGGCGGAGGGTTTCGGCTAGCGTCATCTGCGGTATGGTCTCCTTTTGATTCGCTAGATCCATTGTACCAAATTACGGAACATAAAACAATCACATCTTCGTAACGATCGCGTTTCCCGATTCATAACGCTTGAGTCCATGACAGAAGAAC
>JAITDK010000117.1 GCA_031282605.1 Oscillospiraceae bacterium | reverse complement strand
ATGGTGGTCAGCCTGGCCGCCATCCTGCCCGTCAGCTCCGAAACCGTCCAATGGAAGGGCGAACTGAAGTACCTGATGACCAGCACCCCCACCGACCCGAACGACGAACCCCCGGCGCGTAAACTAGAGGAACTGACCGGATATAAAGTGACCTACTATACGCTGCCCGCGGAAGGCGGTACAGAGAAGCTGAACCTCGACCTCGCCTCCGGCGTAGAGTACGATATCATCAGGCTGGGCAAGAATGAATTCGTCGACCTCGCGACCCGCGGCGCATTCGTCGACCTTGCCCCATACCTGCCGCAAGCGCCGAACCTGAAGGCGATTATGTCGGACGATATGTGGAATACCGCCGCTATCGACGGGAAGATACTGGGCATCCCGCAGTTCGACGCGCATTATGTGTCGGCTAGCATCGCGATCAACGTGCAGATGTTCGAAGAAATCGGCTTTACGATCGAGGGGCGCGAAGGCGGTCGTCAGGTGACCCTCAACGAATTCGTCGATCTGCTGCGCAAGCTGAAAGCCAACGGCGTGCAGTACCCGCTGACCGGACAAGGCGCGTTCGTTGACGTCATCGCGTCCGCGTTCGGCATAGTCAACCATGACTGGCAGCCCGACTTAGACGGATCAATCGTGTACCGCTGGGGTCATACGAACGCGAAGGACTACATCTCATTCATGCACGATCTGTATACGGAAGGCCTGATCGATCCCGAGTGGCCGATGAACAAGGGCGAAGCAACCCAGACGAAGCTGGCGTCCGGTCAGGCCGCGTCTCGTCAGGTCGGATGGACGGAATCCACGCCTTTGGAAGCCTCGCTGATGGATTCAAAGGGTCAAACGCTGGATTATCTCGTAGCGACTGTCGACGAGGACGGGTTTGGACGGCTCGCGTCCAACGGCGGCGTCACCATGTACGGCGTCATACCGGTCACCTCCAAGCAAGTGGATAAGGCTATCGACTACTTGAACATCCGCGCGGACTTTGCGGTGTTCCAAGAATCGTTCCTCGGCGTAGAGGGGGAGCAGTGGGAATTCCTGGATACTGATGGCGACGGTGAGATGGAATACTGGCCGATCCTGGACGAAGCGCGTCTTCCAGGCTTCACGCCGTGGTTCAACGGTCACTATTACAACATAGTCAACAGCCCCGAATCATTCACGACGCTGTGGATGGCTCGCGTGCGCAAGGGACCGGTTCAGTACGCGTGCACGATGAAGACCATGGAATTCCCACAGGAGAAGTGGGTTGACAGCTCGATAGCGTTCGCCCCGCCGTTGGAAGCTGTGTCAAAGAACATCGCCGCAATGAATACGCTGATGAACGACTATGTCATCGAGTGCATCGCAGGAACACGCTCCATCGACGAGTATGACCTTGTGTGGGCGGAGTTCCTCGCCGAAGGCGGCCAGGAGATGCTCGACGCAGTGAACGGATGGGTTGCGACTCAAGAATAACAGGCGACTAATTATGAAGGACTAGGGGAGGCGTTTCCGTCTCCCCTAATGAGTAAAATATGAGTATTATCTATAATAAGGAACTTCCGGTTCGACATGACGTGGATGTATTTGTGGCGGGCGGCGGGCCTGCCGGGTGCGTTGCCGCGATCGCGGCAGCCCGTAACGGTGCCAACGTATTCCTCGCCGAGGAGCAGGCTTGCTTCGGCGGCCTGGGTACGTCCGGGTTGGTGCCCGCTTACATGCAGTTCGGCGACGGTGAAAACTTCCTGGCGGCCGCGCTGGGCAAGGAGATCCTCGAGCGCCTTTGGCAGTATGGCGGCCCTGAATACGCCGCCAGCAAGACGCTCTCCATCAAGGTGGAAGCGCTCAAGCGCGTGTACGACGACCTGCTCGTTGAATCCGGAGCGAAGTTTGCGCTGCACACCAAGCTGGTTGACGTGGTAATGGACGGCGATCGAATCTCGCACTGCGTACTGGCCGCCAAGAGCGGCGTGTTCGCCGTGCGCGCGAAGGTCTACATCGACGGAACCGGCGACGGCGACTTGGCGGCGTGGTCGGGCGTACCGTATGACAAAGGTGATGATCAAGGCCGCATGATGGCCGGTACACTGTGCGCGCTGTGGACCAACGTTGACTGGAGCCGCGAGGCGATCGTGGACGGCTCGCGCATCGAAGAGGCTTACAACGCAGGCGTGTTCAAGAAGCTGGATAGGCATCTGCCCGGCATGTGGAAGATATCCGACTATGTGGCAGGCAGCAATGTCGGCCACGTCTACGACGTTGACGGAACGGACGAGCGATCGTTGACCGACGGACTGCTGTATACGCGCAAGCTGTACGATCAGTATGAAGAGTACTATCATAAGTACCTGCCGCGTTTTGAGAACATGGAAATGGTCATATCCGGAGCGATGCTGGGCATACGTGAATCGCGTCGCGTTCGCGGCGAGTATCAGCTTGTGTTGGACGACTTTTTGAATCAAGCGGTATTCGAGGATGAGATTGGCCGCTTCGCGTACCCGGTGGACATCCACGCCAGCGACAACTCAGATAAGAGTCATGAACAATTCATGAAGGGGCATCATGGTTACCGATATCAGAAAGGCCAGAGTTACGGCGTTCCATATCGGGTGCTGGTGCCTCAGAAGACGGATAACCTGCTGGTCGCGGGACGTTGCGTGAGTACGGATCGACCGATGCAGTCTTCTATCCGCGTTATGCCCGGCTGCTATCTAACGGGTCAGGCGGCTGGGGTATCGGCCGCGCTGTGCGTGAAGGGTGGTTTAACGCCGCGAACGGTTAATGTGCGTCAGATTCAGACGATTCTCAAAGGCATGGGCATGTACCTGCCTAATTTTGAGGCATAGGCGCAGGTAAAACGCTGATTGCAACAAGGGGCGTTCCACTGCGTGTGGAGCGCCCTTTGTTGCAACGACGTGGCGCATCCGCGTTCTCGCTACGCTCAATTGCGATCCTCCGGCCTTCCCGGGGCTTAAAACGAGGGCGCGGAAGAACCGATTACGTTACGGAACAGACTATCGAAACACAATCGGCTGATCGTAACCGGTAGAATGTGCATCACGATGGTCCAGGCGAAGCCTGGTCCGGATTTGAAAGGGCGGATAGCCCTTCGCAGGGTCTGGGACAGAGTCCCAGGCTCCCCGCAGGAACGTTCCACGTCCCAACGCCCCCGTCCCCATTCCCCTCATTCCAACCCTGCGCCCCGCCAGTGATAACGCCATGAAGGAAATAGTCATCTCGCACCATAGTGGCGGGACGCCACAAACTTAAAGTGCATTCGATCCGCAGATCGAACAGCGCTGTCCTGTTGTCCCATTCAACTCCCTGGTGGAATTCCACAATAACCTATCGCACCTAAATCCCTAAATTTCCAGAATCCTGTTTCGCCGCCCATAACACGGGGTATTATAATGATGTTGCAAATAAAAAAGATCCTATTTCGGCTGGAAGCGAGTGTAGGAACGTATGAATCGGGCAAGGAGGGCGCGCGGGTGAGTTGGGAAGGGATTATCATCGGGGCGATTGTGTTTTGCGTTATCGGGTTGTTCCACTGCATTACCATTAAGGGTGAGTATCATTTTTCAGAGAGGATATGGCCCATATTCCTCGTGGCGGGCATAGCCGCAGCCGTCGCCTCGCTATGGGTCAGGCATACCGTCGCTTCAGCCGCGCTAGCCGTCTTCGGCTTCACATGCCTGTGGACCATCGGCGAGCTGAAGAAGCAAACCGAGCGTGTTCGTAAGGGCTGGTTTCCGGCGAATCCCAAACGACTGGCGTGCGAGCGTGAATACGAACTATCCCGGAAGGCGGTTAACGCAACTGAAATAACGCGTCGGGTGTGAGGTTGGGGCGTTGTACATCTCGATAGGTGCCGCCTGCCTAGAGCGCGCGGCGAGTCGGGAAGTCGGGAAGTCGGGAAGTTATGAAGGGAGGAATATGCGCCGCGTGCCTAAAACGGTTTTTGAGACTATCTTTGACAGCGCATATCTCATGTTTGCGCTGGCCGCATCCTGCCTGCTGCTTCGATCCGGGCATAATAGCGCGCGATGGATATTCGGCGTGGCCACGCTTACGCTTTTCATTGGGGACGCGTGCCACTTAATCCCCCGTATATTCGCTTTCGCCCATCCGGCTTCCGCCGCGCTGAAACGGGCGAAGGGCGCGGGCAGGCTTGCGGCGTCCGTCACTATGACGCTGTACTACGTGATGGTTGCGTATGGACTCGCCCGAGTTTATTCCTATTCGTTTGATAGCGCCGCGAGCGTGTGGGCGGCTGGCTGGATCGTTTTCGTCATCATGGCAGTGACCCGGCTCCTGCTGCTTGCGTTTCCCGGGAACCATTGGTTGTCAGGCGCGCCTTCCGGTCGATTCCCGCTCTATCGCAACCTACCGTTCGCCATGATGGGCGCGCTGCTTGCCGCCGCCTTCCTCGCCCAATGGAACGCATCCCCCAACCCCAATCCATTTAAGCCAATGCCCCTCGCGATCCTGTTAAGCTTTGCGTTCTACCTGCCCGTCGCGCTGGACGATGGTCGTCACCCCAAGCGCGGTATGCTAATGATCCCCAAAACGCTCACGTACGTCTGGATGACCGTGACGTACCTGCGGCTTACCCCCTGAATCGTGCGGTTAAGCATCAAGGCCGTTCGAAAAACCGCGCGAATATTTGTCCCCAAATACCCTGTCCCACTTACCCGAATTGCCCGACTTGCCCAAATTGAAAGGAGACTCCTATGGAACTGGATACCCGGAAACTGACCAATGAAGTCGGCGCGCCTGTGCCTGACAATGAAAACTCGGTGACGGTCGGTCCGCGCGGACCGATCATGATGCAAGACGTCTGGCTGATGGAAAAGATGGCGCACTTCAACCGCGAAGTGATCCCGGAACGGCGGATGCACGCCAAAGGCTGGGGCGCATACGGCGATTTTACAGTAACGCACGACATATCCAAATATACGAAGGCCAAGGTTCTGCAGCCGGGGAAGAAGACGGAACTCTTCACGCGCTTCTCGACAGTGGCTGGCGAACGCGGCGCGGCGGACGCGG
>JAITDK010000007.1 GCA_031282605.1 Oscillospiraceae bacterium | reverse complement strand
ATTTCCAGCATAGCTTCAAGCTGGATATGGATCGCGCGCCGAAACCAGAACGCATATCCACCGAGCGTAACGATCTGACATGGGATCGCGCGCGCGGCATACTCACCATCGCCGAACCGATCCTCGAGGACGCCGATCCGTTTGAACAGGAGATCCCCCGCGCCACGCGGCGGAAACGTTCCGTCGCGCTGACCATACGCATGCTGGACGAACGAATTGTGCCGATTCTGCTGGGCGTGATCAACGCGATTGAGGATGGCGGCTCGCAAGACCCCGCTTCGCCGCCGGAGCCTCAACCCCGCGTCGGACGGCACGCAGCCGCGCAACCGGCAGCCGTCGACGACGATCTCCCCTATGTCTGCGAGTCCGGCGCAAACACGTTCTGCTGGTATCGCGCCGCGCGAACGCTAAAAATATACAGCCAGAAACGCGTCGACGACAGGGGCTTGCTACACTCCAGCAAGTGCGTAGCGCTGCATGTGCGCGCGCTCCCGGCCGCCGCGAAGGCGCTGTTCACGGAGATACTCCAACTGCGCGCGCGCGTTAATCCATACCGGGCGATAATGTAACGGTTATTGCATGAATCTATTATGAGTTACACCGTTACTAATATAATAAAAACCATTATCGTATACTTGTTGTGCGCCGCGATGATGCTCTTTTCCCACATCCGCGCGGAACGCATGGCCGCCGAATCCGCCCAGGCCAAAGCGCTGTTTATCGATCAGATGCTGGAAACGGCTCTCGAACTGGCGCAGGAGAACGATTTCCGCCGCGCGCACTACAAAGAGGATCTAGGCGTGTGCAAGAACTTTGCCGACACGCTGTTCAAATCGTTCTCCGCTCAGTATCGGATGCGCGAGTATCCTGACACGCGGCTGATCATCCCCGTCAACAACCCGCCGGAAGACTGCGCGCCGCATCAATATGGGGTGGAGTGGCGGGATGTTCGCGCCAGCGGCGGCAATCCGTTCACGGTAGTCGGCGCGTTTAGATACAACGATGGATTGTCTCAGGAAGAGAACCGCGAGGCCGCGCGCGCGATGTTAAGCGAAGCGCGGCGGGGCGACTTCTTACAGATGGCGGGGAACTATGGCGGCGGCACAGGCCCGCATACGCTGGTATTCACCGCCGATTATGATCCGGACAGCGAGACTTTGCGCTGGACCGACAGTAACCGCACAGGCCGATTTATACGCGGCGAACGATGGGGATACGTCGAGTACGACGAAGCCTTCACGATAGACTGGACTATCGGCGCGATATGCCTGCCCCAGTACGGCGCGACGCTGTACCGCCTGCGCGACGATCTAGTTTATATCGGGGACAAGCGGTAGCGCGCGCAATATGAACCATCAAAGCCCGCGCGTCATACAATGAACCGTACATCCGGTGCGCTGGATGCAGCGCCCGCGCAGTATCACAATACTCATCCAGCCCGCCCGGCGCCGATAGCATACGGGCGGGCTGCATTTTGGTTATTGCTCCTTAATCAGAATGATCGACTCCGCCTTTGGCAGTTCCAGACTGAACACCCCGTCCTCGTTCGTCCGCGACCAGGATACGCAGATGTTCTGCGCCGCCTGACGCAAAGCCTGCACCTGATGCCGCGCCAGTGAATCCGGCATACCCATTCGCCGCCATACCGAATACGCCCAGCCGTTGCCGCTGTCAAGCGTCTCGATCATCACGCGCGAGTACGGGCGCATCCCTTTCAGCAACACTTCCTGCGGCGAGCCAGGCTCATACCAAGCCAGCGCGACCATTCTGCCCAGCATGTCGCGGGTCAGCGCCCAACCGCCTCCGCGCGCGACCAGCTCGTCGCCCAACGCGTCCAACATGCGATACGCATGCGCGGCCGGCTGCTGCACGCCCCAGCTGTCGATCAGGTACGCCCCCGCGCCGCACAATCCGCTGAAACTGGCCAGCGCCATCGAATCCAGCGGCTCCAACAGAGCGTCGTCGGCCAAATACCGACGCGTCAGCGCAATCGCGTCGCGCAGTCCTTCCTCCGCCGAGTGCGTATCGCATACCGCGTCCCAGTGAACCGGAATATCCAGGTTCATCTCGTCGATCTCGCGGCGCACTCGCGACGCGTACCCCTGATCGCCGCTGATCACTATGAAGTCAGGCTTTGAACCCCCCGACGCGCTCCCTGGCAATCCGCCGCGCTCGCTCATGATCCTGCGGGGTGAACCGCCTGTGATCAACGCACCGGCGTTTAGATCGGGATCCATTCGTTTTAGCTTCTGTACATGCTTTATAAATTTTGAGTTATAAGGAATCTCGAATCGCCATGAATGCGCCCGTTTCGCTCCATATCGCGCTATAACATGCCTCGCGAACGAGTCCAGGTTGTCGCACGCATCGTTATCGGTCAAACGCGCAACGGGCGATATGTTCAAATCCGCCAAAAAATCGCACAGCGCGTCTATCTCGCGGCTGTACCGCGCGTCCAGCCGATTCCAACCCGATATGCGCGCTCGCTCGAACGCGCATTTACGCGCGGCTGCACAGAACTGGTTCTGCCAGTCCACGCGCAGCCCGTCTACCGCCTCGCCCGCGCCAACGCACGCGCGCCACTTCCGCTTTAGTTTCTTGCTAGGCGAGTTCATCGCCTCCACTGACCGCAAGCTCCCACCTCCCTGACGTTGCTCCATACCACAGCGTATGAGCACGCGCTTGACCGCTATGTGGATAACTTACGCCAAACGATTACAATTAAACCGCTTGACAAGCACGCCGTTAAGTTGTATAATAGGATTGTTGGTTGTGGTAGCTGGGGACAACGGGCATTGCTGGAGGTGTTGATGACTTACGATCAAGCTAGGTCGGCGCTTTGCATATGGGCGCATGGGAAGCGCATGACCCGAGCGATCGCGCGGCAGGTCAGGGAGATAGAGGGGATCGCCCAGGCCGCGCGCGGTTCAACGGCGCACACCGATCCGGCGAGGACGGCGATTCAAGCGCGGCGGTATGGCGACGGCGTAGGCTATGCCGCCGTGATGGCGGAGCGGTGTGAACGGAGGATTAGGTATCTGCGTGGTTTGGTAAAATGTATCGACGGTATCATCGAGGCAGTCGGCGGGTGTCTGCCGGATGATCCGGCTATGGTGCGGGCGCTGATAACGCGCGAACGCACGCAGGCAAAGTGGACGCGCGTAGCGTCGGCGTGCGAGGTGGATCCCATCGACGCGCGTAACTCGCACGCCGATGTGCTGCGGCGTGTGATGCAGTTACAGTGGACAAACAGGGAACTGGCGGCGGCGGTGTTCGCGAGGCGGTTTGTCCGATCCGCCGCGCTAACACGGACGCTGAGGTCGGCCGGAACCACGGCGATAAAGTGACGTTACAGCGCTTGACGCACAAAGCCCGCGAATCCGCCGCGAATTTTATGCGTCAAGCAGTATAGCGGAATGGGTCAACCCTTCGCCGCGTAGCATTTAGCAAGGATAGATGCAGTATGCGCCGGACGCGAGGAGGGGACTTATATTGGAAAACAGACCGGTGAACCGCAACCCAAACGCCATACCGACAAACCTCGACGAGCGCGCACCGGTGCGCCCGGTGCGAATGACAGCGAACATGCCAGCTAATGAAGCGCCGCAGCCGACGGTTAACATAAAGGGAGATCCAGGCCCGATGGGGCCGACTGGGCCGAGGGGAGCGGCTGGTCAGCTCGGCCCGGCGGGTGATCCGGGTCCTATCGGTCCGGCAGGCCCGAGGGGGCCGATGGGTCCGATGGGTCCGCTAGGCCCGACGGGTCCAAGGGGCATTGCGGGTCCGGAGGGTGAGGTAGGCCGTCAAGGCCCGGTAGGTCCGACGGGTCCGATGGGTCCTCAAGGCCCGTTAGGGTTGAAGGGGCTGCGGGGCGAACGAGGCCTGCAAGGCATAATAGGCCCGACGGGTCCGGAGGGTACGCGAGGCCCGGCGGGGATAAGAGGCGTGGCAGGCCCGACCGGACCGAAGGGTGATACCGGGCCGAAGGGTGATACGGGCCCGAAGGGTGATACGGGTCCGGAAGGGCCGCGCGGCCCGAGGGGGGAGAGCGGCTCGGGCGCAGGGGTTAGAGCCGCGTATGGATATAGGTACATGACGTCGGAAAGCGCGGAGTATTACGAGGTGATGTCGGAGCCGGTGATAAAGCTGGACGCGGCGGGGCTGGCGGAGAATGTCGGTATGGGCGAGACCGACACGATAGTGATAGAGGACGACGGGGTGTATGAAATACGCTATCTGGTGAAGGTACAGGAGGCCGAGCAGGCCGCGGCGATGAGTGTAAAGGTGACGCGCAACGGCCAGACGTTTAAAGGCGACGAACCGTCGAAGCAGATCGTAGGGTTAACGGACTCGCAAAGTCTGCCCATACCGGCGGTGTTCGAGGGGCACATGGTGGAGCGGCTGCGCAAGGGCGACAGGCTGAGGCTGGAGCAAGACGCGCCGTGCGTGGTCTGGTTGCAGCAAGGCCGGAGCGCATCGCTATACGTTCGGCGGATAGACTGATCGCAACACCAAGCGGCATACAACCCCTCCGTCGCCGCATCTACATCACCCCCATAGACACAATGACTGTTGAGGCTACAGCTTGCGCCGCGCAACAGACTATCGGAGCACAACCCGTTGTTCGAAGCCGACGGACTGTGCATCACGATGGTCCAGGCGAAGCCTGGTCAGGATTCGAAAGGGCGGATAGCCCTTCGCAGGGTCCGGGACAGAGTCCCGAAACCCCCGTTTCACCCCCCGTCGGGGGGAAGGGGG
>JAITDK010000192.1 GCA_031282605.1 Oscillospiraceae bacterium | reverse complement strand
ACGCGGCGGCGGCGGCGACGACGCTGTCCGCGCTGGGGCTGATAGGGTTCATACTGGTCAAGGGTGTGCCTCACATCTCCGCGCCGCTGTTCGCTTGGCGGTACACCAGCGATAACGTCTCGCTAACGCCCGCGCTGATCAACACGGCGATCATGACCGCGCTGGCGCTGGCCATCGCCGCGCCTCTGGGCATACTGGCTGCAGTATACCTGGCGGAATACGCGCGTCGCGGCAATCGATTGGTGAAGGTCATACGCTTGGCTTCGGAGACGCTGTCCGGCGTGCCGTCGATAGTGTTCGGGTTGTTCGGGTTCCTGTTCTTCGTGATCGCGCTGAAGTGGGGACTGTCGATGCTGGCGGGCGGGTTCACGCTGGCGATAATGATACTGCCGCTGATCATGCGCACCGCCGAGGAGGCCATGCTCGCCGTGCCCGATCTGTACCGCGAAGGCAGCTTCGGACTGGGTGCGGGGCGGCTGCGCACCGTGTTCCGGATCGTGCTGCCCGCGGCGTCGCCCGGTATACTGGCCGGGATCATACTGGCGATCGGCCGCGTGATAGGCGAGTCGGCCGCGCTGATACTCACGGCGGGCACCGCCGCGAAGAGTTCCGCGTCGCTGATGAAATCGGGACGCACGATGGCCGTCCATATGTACGCGTTATCCAACGAGGGACTGCATATCGATGAAACGTACGCGACGGCGGTCGTGCTGGTCGCGCTGGTGGCGTTGATCAACGCGCTGTCCTCATGGGCGGCGAAAAGAGCGGAGGCGGCGATGACAGGTGGAGCGGATGAATAACGGCGCGGTTGTAAAAACTATCCATCAGAAGAGAGCGGCCGATACGGCCGTGCGGATCAAGATCGACATCAAGGAACTGAACCTGTACTACGGCACGTTCCAGGCGTTAAGGAACGTGTGCGTCCAGTTTCCGGCGAACGAGATCACCGCGTTGATCGGTCCGTCAGGCTGCGGCAAGTCCACGCTGATAAAGACCATCAACCGGATGAACGACCTGATCGAGGGCTGCCGCGTCACGGGCGCGATCCAGTTGGATGGGGAGGACATTCGTCATGGCATGGACGTCAGCCTGCTGCGCAAGCGCGTCGGCATGGTGTTCCAGAAGCCTAACCCGTTCCCTATGAGCGTGTATGACAACGTGGCGTTCGGCCCGCGCACCCACGGAGTGAGGGCGCGAGTCGCGCTGGACGAGATCGTCGAGAAGTCGCTGCGCGACGCGGCTATATGGGATGAGACCAAGGATAGGCTGAAGAAGAGCGCGCTGGGGCTCTCCGGCGGCCAGCAGCAGAGGCTGTGCATCGCTCGCGCGCTGGCCGTTCAGCCCGAGGCGCTGCTGATGGACGAACCGACCTCCGCGCTGGATCCCATATCCACGTCCAAGATAGAGGATCTGATTACCGAACTAAAGAAAGATTATACTATCATCATCGTCACCCACAACATGCAGCAGGCGGCGCGCGTATCCGACAAGACGGCGTTCTTCCTGCTGGGCGAGCTGATAGAGTTCGCAAAGACGGACGATATGTTCAGTATGCCCGGCGATAAACGCACGGAGGATTACATTACGGGGAGGTTTGGATAATGCGCAAGCGGTACGAACAACAGTTGGAGACCATGCATACCAACCTGATCCAGATGGGCGCGCTGTGCGAGGACGCGATAGCCGGAGCGGCCAAGGCGCTGCTGGATGGCGACGACGTGACCCGCGCCAAGACGATCGCGCTGGAGCGCGACATCGACCTGATGGAGCGCGACATCGAACAGATGTGCCTGCGCCTGCTGCTGCATCAGCAGCCCATGGCGTCCGACCTGCGCCGGGTGACCGCGGCCCAGATGATGATCATCGACATGGAGCGGATCGGGGATCAGGCGGCGGACATAGCAGACATATCCGCGTTCATGAAGGGCAGTCCGATCAAGAGCGACGTGCACATCGCGGACATGGCGCGCGCCACGGCCAAGATGGTTACCGAGAGCATCGATTCATTCGTCAGGGAGGATCTGGAGCTGGCGCGTTCGGTCATAGCCTATGACGACGTGGTGGATGAACTCTTCACCAGCATCAAGCGGGAGTTGATCGACAGGCTGCAGCGCGACGGAGCGCACGCGCAGGAATGCCTGGATCTGCTGATGATCAGCAAATACTTTGAACGCATCGGCGACCACGCGGTCAACATAGCGGGGTGGGTGGTCTATTTCATCACGGGTAATCGCGAGGTGGAGAGCCTGTGATATACTTGCTGGAGGACGACGCGGACATACGCAGCCTGGTGATGTACGCTCTGGTGCAGGCGGGGTTGGATCCACGCGGATACGGCACGGCATCGGCGTTCTGGCGGGCGATGCGGGAAAAGAAGCCCGACATAGCGCTGCTGGACGTTATGCTGCCCGACGAGGATGGGCTGTCGGTTCTGCGCAAGCTGCGCGCCGACCCCGCGACGGTGCGAATGCCTGTGCTGATACTGACCGCGAAGGGTACGGAATTCGACAAGGTTAGCGGACTGGACATGGGCGCGGACGACTATCTGGCCAAACCGTTCGGCATGATGGAGTTGATCGCGCGAGTAAAGAGCCTGCTGCGCCGGGCGGATCCAACCCAGGCGCCCAAGACCGGCTCGTCGCACAGCCAGGAGCTTTACAGCGCGGGCGGGGTGAGGATGGATATGATGCAGCGCAAGGTATGGGCGGACGGCGAGCCGGTCGCGCTGACATTCAAGGAGTTCGAGGCTCTCGCTTACCTGATGAAGAACAAGGACATCGTGCTGACCCGCGAGCAGATCATGAGCAGCGTATGGAGTTACGACTATGACGGCGAGAACCGCACGGTGGACGTACACATCCGCGCGCTGAGGCAGAAGCTCGGCCCATGCGGCGGCGCTATAGAGACGGTGCGCAACGTGGGTTACCGCTTCAGCGGAAGCGCGAATATGGCGTGAGGGCGGCGGATGAAGCGGCGGATATTCGCCATGCTATTCCTGCTGGCGGCGGTTGCGGCGGCTGCAGCCAGCGTGGTAACGGCGATGGTCGCGCACGACAATTACCTGGCGCAGGTTCAGCGCGGCGCGGCGGCGGACGCGGCCTTTATCAGCGCGGGCGTAGAGTTGTCGGGTCTAGACTATTTGAACGCGGCTGGGACGCCGCGCGCGTACAGGGTGACATGGTTCGCGGGCGGCGGCGCGGTGTTATATGACAGCGAGGGGAACGTTGCGCCGATGGGCGGCGGGGCGGATCAGCCGGAGGTAGTGGACGCGATAACGGAAGGCGCGGGTTACAGCGCGCGCGAATCGGGCGCCGGCGGCGCGAGGGTATACTATTACGCGCTGAGGATGAACGACGGCTCCGTGCTGCGCGTAGCCGCAGTGATGACCGACGCGTTGAGTCCTTACGATACAATAATATTCGTGGCGTTAATACTAACGCCGCTGATCCTGATTGGAGCGATGATAGGCTCGTCGGTGCTGACGCGGGGGATATTCGCGCCGCTGCTCAATCTGGATCTGGAGCGTGGCGACGACCCTGTATACGACGAGATAGCCCCGCTGGTGAAGCGAATAAGGGCGCAGCGGCGCAGGATAGAGTCGCAGACGACGTCGCTGGAGCGTCAGCGCGTCGAGTTCGCGGCCATCACGGCAAACATGAACGAAGGATTTCTGACGTTGAATGATTCCGGCGCGGTGCTTACGCACAATAGAGCCGCGCTGACGCTGCTGGACTCGACGCTGACCGAGGCGGCGGGGAGGCATATATACGGCGTTAACCGCAGCGAGGGTCTGCGCTTGATAGTGGAGGAGGCGCGGACGGGCAAGGCCGCGGAATCCACGCTGACGATAGCGGGACGGGCAGTGCTGACCGCCGCGCATCCGGTGTTCGAGGCAGGGCGGCAAAGGGGCATGACGCTGATACTAATGGATGTGACGGAACAGAGGGAGCGGGAGATGCTGCGGCGCGAGTTCGCGGCGAATGTCTCGCATGAGTTGAAGACGCCGCTAACCGTGCTGGCGGGCAGCGCGGAGCTGATGATGAACGGGCTGATAGCGCCAGGGGATGCAGAAAGGTTCGGCGAGGGTATGTATCGGGAGTCGCAGCGGATGATCGCGCTGGTGA
>JAITDK010000171.1 GCA_031282605.1 Oscillospiraceae bacterium | reverse complement strand
CAGGGACGGAAAAATTTCCTGTTCGATGGTTTCACTCATGGTTCCGTTGCGATCGCTTCCGTGGAATCATCCGAAACCACGCTCGCCGATCCGGAGCTTTGGGACAAAGTTTACGCGGGATACGCCGACGCAAAGATATCGGACGTCGGTTCCTTCGCCTTCAACCGTGAGGATTACGAGATACAGCTGACCGCCATGAGCGCAGTATGGGACAAGTACAAGTTTGAGATGCTGACAGGTACGTCCGACCCGTCCGTCGTTTTACCGCAAATGAAAGCGGAGCTGGAAGCGGCGGGTATTGAGGAAGTAAGGGCGGCGGCTCAGGCGCAGCTTGACGAGTATCTCGCGGCAACGAAATAGGAGAATCACCGACAATCGGGGAGGTGTGCGCCGTCACGCCTCCCCCCTTATACTGGAGCTGGATATGGAAAAGAATTTCATGGTTGATCAAGAAATGATGGTCAGAGTACGACGCAGCCTTCACATGTATCCTGAGCTGGAATTCGATCTGCCGAAAACGCTTGCTACGGTTCGAGCGGAACTTGACGCAATCGGCATCCCCTACGAATTTGAAAAGTATGGCCCGTCGTCCATCGTCGCGACGATCAATCCCGATATAACCGCTTTCACTATCGGCATACGCGCTGACATGGATGCGCTGCCTATCCATGAAGAGAACGACGTTTCGTATCGTTCAAAGCATGACGGCAAGATGCACGCGTGCGGCCATGACGCGCATACCGCTATGCTGCTAGGAACCGCAAAGGCGCTGTGGGCGATACGCGGCGAGCTGCGCTGCCGTATAAAGCTGCTGTTCCAGCCGTGTGAGGAATCCAGGCCATCCGGCGCGAAGACGATGTGCCAGCACGGCGTTATGCGTGAAATTGACTGTATCATCATGTGTCATGTCAACTGCGGCGATCCCGCCGGACTGCCGTCCTCCTGCGAGGGCGTCACAAACGCGACGAGCGTCAGGTTTGAGATAACCGCGCATGGACGCGCCGCACATATCGCATCCCAAAACGCGTGTATAGATGCGTTGGCGATAGGCGTGAAAATATACCTGGGCATTCAGATGATGATTTCACGCGAAGCCGATCCCTTCGACACTTGCGTAATCGCGGTAGGGACGATGAGCGCGGGCACGACGACGGCGACGAATGCCGACCAGTGCGTCATGGCCGGCTCGATTCGCTGCTTGAAAGACAATACCCTGGCATGGGCGAAGGCCAGGCTTACGCGATTGGTTGACTCGACGTGCGCGGAGATGGGCGGAACCGGCGAGGTTATATTTAGCGACCCTCCGCTGCCAACGGCTAACAACGACCCGCGGATGCATCTAGCGTTTACCAAATCAGCGCTTAAGGTCACGCCGAAGGTGCTGCCGCTGCTGCCGTCGCCCGGCGGCGAGGACTTCGCGTACTATGAGCGGGAAAAACCAGGGCTGCTGTTTGGTCTGGGTATGCGTAATAACGCGAAGGGCTTCAACAAGCCCGCGCATACGAACAACTGGGATATCGACGAGGATGCGCTGCAAGTGGGCGCGAAGCTGTTTTGCCAATTCGTTTGGGACAACCAGGACGGCATTCCCGGGCTTTTTGATAAAGGGTGAACCGACATGGCTCGTTAAGTTGGAGAGCGCCACGCTCGTCGGCTTTTACTCCTCCAAGGCGCGCCCATTCCCATGCGTCAAGTCCATCTGGCAGGGTATGGCCAAGCTCGCGACTCTGACTGCCGAACTACCACTACCATTCATCCAGGGTGTTTTGGGGGAAGGGGAACTCAGGGGGAGATGTCTCCGCAGCAACAGGGGGGATCCGGGAGGATGTCGGGAGGGATATACCCGTCATCCTCACTTCTTATTCAAATACTTCTGAATATCCAGCGCGACGGCCAGTATTATTACCACGCCCTGCACCACGTACGTGAACTCGCTCTTAACGCCCAGGAACTGCAGCGCTATCTTTAACAACTCGAACACCAGCACGCCAATTAGTATGCCGCTGATGCGCCCTACGCCCCCGTTAACCGATACCCCGCCGATCGTGCAGCCCGCTATCGCCTCCAACTCATACCCTTGCGCCGTGTTGACCGACGCGCCGCCCGACTTCGCCGCCAGTAAAAAACCGCACAACCCATACAGTATCGCCGCCAACATGTAAATCGTCACCTTCGACTTGCCGACATTCACGCCCGCTACCTCGGCGGCGCTCTCGTTACCCCCGATCGCGTACATGTACTTGCCGTGCCGCATCTTATTATACAAAAACCACATATACATGCCGACCACTATCGCTATTATCAAGGGATAACTGATCATCTTCGTGCCGATATACCCTGTCGCAAGACCCGCGTAATCCGCGCGAAGGCTGCCGATAGGCTGTGCGCCCGTATATACCAGGCAGATGCCATATACCAGCGTCTGCATACCCAGCGTTGCTATGAACGGCGGCACCTTCAGATACGCGACGACCGCACCGTTTACAGCGCCGATAACCGCGCATATCAACAGCACAAACCCTAGCACGCCCACTATCGGCAGTTCCGGCAGTCCTTTATAAAACCTGTTTACATAATCGAGGCGCTGCAGCAGTATCGCGGACAGGCACGCGCTCAGTCCGGCCACGCGCCCCGCCGACAAATCCGTGCCACGCGTAATAAGGCAGCCGGACACCCCCACGGCGATTATGAAACGTATAGCGGTATTGCTAAGCAGGTTACGGAAATTCGCCTCGGAGAAGAAGTTTTTGCGCATTATGCCGACCGCCACGGTCAGCAGTATGATGCCCACGATTATGATATTGTTGCTGAGCAGCCTCGCTACGCGGGAAAAGCCGCCGCGCCTGGTATCCGCCGCGCTTTGCATTGCCTATGCCTCCGTTCACATGAATTGTGTCGCCAGCTCCATGATTCTCTCCTGTGTCGCGTCCGCGCCCTCGATTATACCGGTCAGGCGTCCCCCGCACATAACCATGATGCGGTCGCTCATGCCCAGCAGCTCGCCCATTTCCGACGATATCATTATGATACTCTTGTCCTGCGCGGCTAGTTCGGCGATGATGTTATATATCTCGGACTTCGCGCCGACGTCGATGCCGCGCGTCGGTTCATCTAGAATGAGTATCTCCGGGTCGTTGGCCAGCCAGCGCGAAAATAGCACCTTCTGCTGATTGCCGCCCGACAGCGACTGGATCAGCGTCTTGTTGGAGGGCGTCTTGATTGAGAGCCGGTTGATATTGTCGCGCACCAGCGCGGCTATCTTTTTATCGTCAAGCATGACGCGGAATCGCAGGTATTGATCGAGGCTGGCGACCGAAACGTTATCCGCGACGGAAAGCACCCCGAATATGCCCGTCGCGCGCCGATCCTCGGTCAGCAGCGCGATATGCTTGCGTATAGCGTCCTGCGGGCGGTTTATGCGGATCTCTTCGCCATTGTAGAACACGCTGCCGCCAGCATGGGAGCGTATGCCGAATATCCCCTCCATCAATTCCGTTCGCTGAGCGCCGACCAGCCCGCCCACGCCCAGTATCTCGCCCTTGCGCAGCGTGAAGCTGACGTCCTTGAACGAACGCGGATTGGCCGATGTGAAGCCATTCACCTCGAACACCGTCTCGCCTGGAAGATTACGCCGTTTGGGGTATATCTGCGTCAGTTCGCGCCCTACCATACGTGTGATGATCGTGTTGATCGTCAGTTCCGTCGAGGGCCATGTGCCTATGTACTGCCCGTCGCGCATGATCGTGACCTCGTCGCTGATTCGCAGTATCTCATCCATTTTATGGCTGATGTACACGATCGATACGCCCTTGGCCTTCAAGTCCCTGATGATCTTGAAGAGCGATTCCACCTCATGCGCGGTCAGCGAACTGGTCGGCTCGTCGAGTATCAGCACGCGGCAATCCGCCGATACGGCCTTTGCAATCTCGACCGACTGCATCTGGGAGACGGAGAGCGCGCCCAGTTTCTGTTTCGGGTCGAAGTTCATTGAGACGGACTTGAGTAAGGCGGCCGTGTCGCCGTTCATCTTGCCGTGATCCACCATCGGAATGAATCCAAGCGCCTTTTTCATCGGATACCTTCCGACATATATGTTCTCGGCCACGCTGCGTTCGGGGATGGGCTGCAGTTCCTGATGCACCATCGCGATGCCCAGCTTCAGCGCGTTCAGCGGGTCGGTGATTTGAACGGGTTTGCCGTCGTAGTATATCTCGCCCGCGTCCATCTTGTATATGCCGAACATGCATTTCATCAGTGTGGACTTGCCCGCGCCATTTTCTCCCACCAGCGCGTGTACGGCACCTGGTCGGAGTTTCAGCTGGGCGTTATCCAGCGCCTTCACGCCGGGGAATGTCTTGACGACGCCGCGCATTTCCAGCCTGTATTCAGGCGTGCTGTTTTCTGTCAATGGCGTGCCCTCCGCGTCCTACAATAAAGGTGCGTGCGTTGTTACGCGCACGCACCCAGAGGATCATATGACTGTTACTCCAGGCCTACGACGCCCTTTACGTATTCCATGGTCTCGGGCGTTACGCCGACGTAATCGACGGTGTAGGTGTGTTCGGGGGTTGCGCCGCCCGCCAGTTCAATGGCGACGTCCGCGGCCTTGTGCGACTGGCCGATATGGTCGTTCAGCACGGTGCCGGTAAATTCGCCGGACTCTACCAGCTGCACAACCTCGGGCAGCGCGTCCACGCCTACCAGGTAGATATCCGTGCCCACGGTGCGTCCGGCGGCCTTAATGGACTGCAGCGCGCCGAGCGCCATGCCGTCGTTGTTGCAGAAAATAACGTCGATCTGATCGCCGAACTGAGCCAACGCGGTCGCGGCCAGTTCCTGTCCCTTCGCCTGATCCCACTCCCCGCGCTGCTCGAACAACTTGTTGACAGTGAGTCCGGCGTCGGTCAGCGCCTTAATAGAAAACTCGGTGCGGTACTGCGCGTCGACGTTCTCCATGTCGCCCTGGATCATGACGTAGTCGATAACGCCGTTGCCGTTCACGTCTCCTTGGTCAGGCAGGTTGAGGATCAGCTGTCCCTGGAAGGTGCCGCTCTGACGCGCGTCCGCGCCGACATAGCACACCTTGTCCCATACGTTATCCCACTGGGAGGGATCGTCGACGAATGGTTCGCGGTTGATGAACACGGTCGGGATGCCCGCGGCTTCGACCAGCGGGATGACCGCGTCGGCCGCCGAGGCTTGCACCAGGTTGATGATCAGCACGTCAACGCCCTCGGCGATGAAGCTGTTGATCTGGTTGGTCTGTTCGGCCTGGTCGTTCTTGCCGTCCACGACGGTGACTACAGCGCCCTTCTCCTCGAGGTATCTCTGCAGTTCGGTGCGGTAGAGCGTCATGAAGTTGTCGTTGAACTGATAGATGCAAACGCCTACCTTAATCGGGTCTTCAGACGCTGAAGCGAAGCTGGTAAGGCTGGCGATCATCAGTATCGCGATCGCTAGGGCGAGAATTCTGCGCATACACATTCCTCCAATTTATAAGTTATCACCTGATTGTGTGCTTATTGTATAGCAATTTTAGCTTTTTTGCAATAGGGCGCGGCGGCGGTATACATAATTAATGGGGGGATATTTTTCCGGAATTATGTACGTGGTTCGCGAGAGGCTCGAGCGCGCGTTAGTTTCGCGCGTTATAAAACATAGCATCAGGCGCTCAATTATTGTTACTGGGCAAAATTAGAGGCTCGCGTGTTTTACGCGAGCCTTGGAAGCGTGAAGTACAGCGCTATTCTTGTTATTTGCTTCCGTTCAACCGCGTAAGAAGCTGCGCGATGAACGTGTCCTTTTCCGCGACGACGCTCTCCCACTTAGCGCGCTCAACCTCGGCGGCATGGCGCAGCGCGGCGGCCTCGTTGTGACGCGCGAGAGACCTAAGCCGCTCTATTTCCCTGAATTC
>JAITDK010000142.1 GCA_031282605.1 Oscillospiraceae bacterium | reverse complement strand
CGAAGGGCTATCCGCCCTTTCGAAACCTGACCAGGCTTCGCCTGGACCATCGTGATACACATTCTACCGGCTTCGGATCGCCGGTTGTACCTGGATAGTCTGTTCCGGAACGCAATCGGTTCCTCCAAACATTACCGCCCGCCATGGGGGTTCCTCCGGTGGGTTTCCGTTGAGTGCATCTCACAACGGCGCGGATGCGCCGTGTGCCTCGTCGCCGTTCTGCACCCGGAACTGATGCGGCGACATGCCTGCCCATTCCCGAAACACCCGGAAAAATTGCCTGTCACTTTGATACCCTACTCGCCGTGCAATGTCCTCAATCGTCTTCTCCGGCTCGGTCAGCAGCAGCTCCATCGCCCTTCTCACCCTCAACGCGTACACATACTGCAGGAATGTTACCCCCAATTCCTTTTTAAACAGTATGCATATATAGTTTTCCGATAACCCGGTCCGCGCAGCTAACTGCGTCAGCGATACGTCTATACCATCGCTGGCCTTGATAACGTGCGTCACTTGCGACAATGCGCGTGAGAGATGCTCCCTCTCCACTACTGCGAACAGCTGCGAATACTGTCGCAATACGTTATCCGCGTTCGCTCCAGCCTTGCGCTGTTGAGCCAGCTCAAGTATCGGCGCCTCCAACGTCGGCCAGTCGATTGGCTTGACAAGATAACGCAACGCCTGATTTTCTACTGCAAGCCTCGCATACTCGAATACCTCGTACGCTGTGAGAATTATAAAGCGATCGCACAACCCTGCCCGACGCGTCTTCGCTATCAACTCCAGTCCGTCCATATCCGGCATACGAATATCCGTAATGAGCAGATCCGGCCTGAAGAACTTCATTGCGGCCAACGCCTCGCCGCCCGAATACGCCCCTTGCGCACGCAGATCATCCAGCCCCATCTTGCGCAGGTGACGCAGTATGCCTTCAACAATGACCGCTTCGTCGTCCACTACAAGTATGTTCATACGGCGTCCGCCGCCTTCCGCCCTATTCGTACGCTCACCGTCAATCCGCCACCGCCACCGCCGCCGCCATTACCCTCCAACCTCAACCCGTATCCTGAACCGTAAAAATACTTTATTCTGGCGTTCACGTTGAACAATCCCACCTGCTCTTGCGCCGCTTGTTCGGTCGGCGCCGCTGTTTGCAGCGACTTGTTCATCGAATCAATCTCATCCGGCCGCATACCTGAACCGTTGTCCGCGATCAATATCAGCCAACCGTCGTCCGATGGTTCTATCGAAATCGTTATTATCAGCGGCTTTTCGTCGCGTATACCATGCCGCAGACAGTTCTCTACCAGCGGCTGCAGCATACAGAACGGGCAGCGAACCTTGCTCAGACCCGCGCCGTCCGGCCTGTTCACCGAATACTCTATCCGGCTGCGCATACGGTATTGGTAGATCACCAGGTAGCGCTCGATGTGACACAGCTCCTCCTCAAGACTGCTGTCCTGACGCAGTGATATGTTGTATCGCAGGAACCGCGCCAGCGCCTGCAGCATACGCGACGCGTCGTCGTATCGCTCTACCTCTATCTGCATCCTTATGTTCTCCAGCGTGTTGAACATGAAGTGCGGATTTACCTGCGAACTCATCGCGTAGTATGTCGCGGCGTTCTTCATTCGTTCCGCACTGCGCACTTGATCCAGCAGTTCTTTGTGCGATAACGCCAGTGTGTTGTATGCGCTCACCACGTCGCCTAGTTCGTCGTCGGGTTGCTCCTTCTCATAAGCGGTGGGGGACGATGCATCCGTCTGCTGGATATGCCGCCCAAACCGCGACAGCCTAAGCGCCAGCCGATATACGAACCAGTATGCCAGCAGCGTCGGCAGCAATAGTAACAGCGCCATCGATACCGTCGCCCCAACCGCGCTCTGCCCCAACGAGGGATCGAACACATACGCCAGTTCCATGCGGGTGAGTCCGACAGGCTCAATTATCAGCGTTCGCTCTTTTTCGATAGCCGCGGCTTCCGTGTCCGGCAGCGGGTCGTCAAGATGCGCGCCCCGCGCCGCGAACCGTATCGGATACCACCGCCCCTCGAAGCGCAGCCCCAACGATCCGCGATCCTGTGGTATGCCAAGTTCGGTCAGCGCGCGATCCATATCCAGCTGCGTCTCTATCAATCCCACCTGCTGACTGAACGAACGATCGAACACCCTCGTGAACGAGGCGTACAAAGCGGTATCCAGAGTCTCGCCGTAGGGACGTCTCACCGGTTCCGCCGGAGTGACGATCATGCCTCCCGACTCCCCGTCGCTGAGCAGCCACGCAGGATCGTATGGGAAAACGCTGACCATTGGCAGCGCGAACAGCAGATCGGAGTCCGACAGGAACGTCTCGTTAAACCGATAGATATACATGCCGCGCAAACCTGGGTTTGCGGCCTGGGACTGGGTCAGCGCGGGCTGTATGACGCGGATGTACGCCATCAGTTCATCCGACGCCGTTGGATATGCACCCTCCAGCATGTCCATCAGCGCGCTGTTCATCGTCAACGTGTCCGCGATCGCGCTCATGCTGACGATGGCCTGGTTCAGCGACGCCGCCGTCTGGCTGAGAAACAGTTTCTCCTGATACCATATCTCCTGACGCTGGCGGCTAGACACCTGCGCCGAGTACGCGCCGATGAATACCAGAGCGGGCAGCAGCGCAAGAAACCCGTACAGCAGCATGAACCGCGTCGTCATCTTTAGTATAGGCGGGCGAGGCTTGCGCGTCCTCACGGCGCCGCATACCTCGCACGAAGCTCGGGTATCGCTTCGTTGATATGCAGCTCCAAACCCTCTACGTCCATCTGCAGCAGTGAATCCTGATACGCCTCCCACCGCGCCTCGAACGCCTCGACGCTCTCGGATACGAGTATGTATGTCTCCTGATCGTTTACGGCGGCGAGGATGCGGTCGTACGCGCGCTTTTCGGGATCCCCAGTTTTAGGCGCGGCGGCGATAATCCACGGTTTGTTGATATACGCTTGTCGGATCTGGTCGTACGCGTCCGCGTAGTCATTGAACGGCAGCAGCGCGCATCGGCCTTCCGACTCTAGCACGGCCGACGAACCGAAGTGAAACCATGGGTTGTACGTCTGAATATACGAATCGTCCTGCAGCGACGCCATCAGCGCCGCTGAATACACGGGCAGCTGCTCGTCGTTCAGCGTGTAATCGATGCCCTCTCGTCCCCATTGGGTGAGCCGCTGCGCCTGGGGCGTGAACATCCATTGGATGAACGTGATCGCGACTTCCGGGTCATGGTTGTTCAGGGGTATAAACGTGCCTGACCAGCCCAGCGAGGACATGGCGTAGTTTGCGCCCTGAAGCGGTGGCAGCTCCACCGAATGATAGGATGGGTCGATCTGTTTGAGCGCGTTGTCCAGCGACAGGTTGACGTTCTGGGTGCACGCGCTGTATGAGAAGACGCGACCCTGCTTGTACGGCACGTTCTCCTGACGCGGCGACGCGGCGAAGTTCTCCGGCGGGATGCATCCCTCGCGGTACAGACGATTCAGCCAAGCGAGCATCTCTTTATACCTGGGGTCGCGCGCGAAAAACAGATACCGTCCGTCCGGCTGGCGCGTGAACTCCGTCAACCCCAGGCCGAAGTACGTGCGGAATGCGTTGAACCGATGCGTCGACTCGAACATCAGCGGGATAATGTCGGGATACTCGCGCCGCACCCGCAGATATACGTCCATCAGATCGTCGGTTGTGTTCAACGGCGGATTGCCCATGTCGTCCAGTATGTCCTGGCGCGCCATCAACGACGCCGTCATCGGTACGGAGCGCGTGTCCGCCCAGTCCTGCGTGCGGGTATAGTAATTGATAATCGTGTACAGCTTGCCGTCGCCGGAGAATATCAGCGCGTTGCTGCGCAGATCCTCGGCGATAGCCCAATCCAGCCCGGCGCGCTCTATCAGCGTGTCGTAGTCCAGGCACACGGCGGGATCGGACAGCGCGTCGAACTGGCTGCCCGTGAATATCAGGTCGGGCAGAGCGTTGGAGGCCAGCATCATGTTCAGCTGGCGTTGATCCTTGGCGATAGTCACATCCAGCCTTACACCCGTCAGCCGCGTTATCTCCTCCGGTATGACGCCCGTGAAACTGGATACCGGATACCACGTATGGTTGATGAAGCATGTAAAGACGGTCTCGGCGGCGGCGCGCGCGCATGACAGCGCGACGAACATCGCCGCCGTGGCCGCCGTGATTAAGATCGTCCGCCGCGTGAAACCGATCATCGTCATCGTCCTTTCGACGTCGGGTTTGAGTTACGACAATATATACGTTACGCCGCCCTTAGCGGCGAAGGAGAAACCCCATTCCGTTTCGCGCGTCGGGACATCGGCGCCGTTCGCGGTCACGTTCGACAGCGACGCTCGAACCTGGAGTTCGCAGTCCTTCGCGGGGGTCAGCGACGCGCGGATCAATCCGCCCTCCCTCCAGACCATATCCGCCGTTACCGCGCCTCGCGCGACCAAGCCCTTCGCCTCGCCATCCGGCCAGTGCGGCGGCAGCGCGGGCAGCAGGTGGATGATCCCGGTATGGCTTTGTATCAGCGTCTCCGCGATACCGGCCACGGCGCCCAGGTTGCCGTCGATCTGGAACACATGCCAGCCGCCGTTCATGAAGTTGCGCGAACCGTTCGACACCAGCATCTGATCGATATCCAGCCCGGCGGCCTCGGGATCGAGCATACGCGCGTGTTCGCATATGTACCAGGCTAGGGGCCAGCCGCCGTGACCCGCTCCGTGATCCACGCGCAGCTTGAGCGAGGTTCGCGCGGCCTCCAGCAGGTCGGGTGTATCCTTCCAATTGATCTCGTCGCCGGGATACGCGCCCCATAGATGCGAGATGTGACCCATGCCCGGGGTCATCTCCGGAACCTCCTCGCGCCACTCGAGGAGCTGACCCTTGCCACCTATAGCGTTCTTAGGCAGGCGGCTCGCGGTCTTTGCGAACACGGGCGCGAGTTCGTCGTTAAGACCCAGCAGCGTATCCGCCTCGACGCACGCCGCGAACAGCGCGCGCAGTATCTGGTTATCCATCGCAGGTCCCGCGCAGATGGGTGTATCGTGTCCGTTGGGGAGGATGTACCGGTTCTCCGGCGACAGCGACGGACATGTGACCAGCGCGCCGTCCTTGTCCTCAATCAGGAAATCGACGAAGAACAGCGCGAAGTCGCGCATGACGGGATACCATTCGCGCAGGAACGCCAGGTCGAGCGTATGGCGGTAGCGCTCCCAAAGATGAAGCGCCATCCACGCCCCGCCCGTCGTCCAGCTGGTGGACGCGAGGTACACGTCCTGCGGCGCGCAGTCCCCGTAAAGGTCTGTGTTGTGGTGGCATACCGCGCCACGGCAGCCGTACATCACGCGCGCGGTGTCCCGGCCCTTCTCCTGCATCGCTTTGATTAGGGCGAACATGGACATATGTGTCTCGCTGAGGTTGGTGGTCTCGGCGGGCCAGTAATTCATCTGGGTGTTGATGTTGACGGTGTACTTGCTGTCCCACGACGGGATGAACTCGTGGCACCATATGCCCTGCAGATTCAGCGCGTATGAATCTGCGCGGCCTCCCGAGACCATCAGATACCGCCCGAACATGAAGTAAAGCGCGGCTAGCGCTGGGTCTGATCCGCCTTTCAGTTCATGCTTCGCCGCCCGGTCGATACGCACGTCCGTCGGCGCGTCCGGTTCTTCTCCAAGGGCGAGGGTGCAGCGCGACATCAGCGATTCGAAGTCGGCGACGTGCCGCGCCTTGATCGTCTCATAGCCCATCGACACCGCCCTGTCCAGCGCGGCCAGTACGGCGGCGGTTGGATCGGCCTCGCGGTTCTTCGTCGTAGCGGCGAGATACAGCGTTACGTACGAAGCGCCGCTGATCGACAGCATCGTGTATGGATCGTCCAGCGCGCCGTCGGTCTCCGCCCGCGCCGCGCCGGCGAATTCCACGCCCGCCGCGTTGCCGGCGATCAGCAGCGTATCGGCGCTGATAGTATGATTATGATCCAGCAGCATACCCGCCCACCCGCCGCCGCGCGAGAATTTACCGGGACGGCGATGATCGGGGGTCTTTTCGTCGAATATGCGGCAGCGATCCATCTGCGCGACCAGCCGTATTGCGCCGGGTTTATCCGCCGTGATCCGCACGGCCATAACCTGGTCGGGATGGCTGACGAATATCTCCTGGGTGAACGTCACGCCGTCCTTCCTGTGGGTGATCGTCTGCACGCCGCTCGTCAGGTCTAGTTCCTGACGATACGATTCGACTCCGTCGCTGTTTGGAAGCCAGCCCATTACGAACGGGGTTTGCACGTTCAGCGCGACGTCCAGTTCGCCCAGCGGCTCGTAGTGGCGCATCGTGCTCGGCGCGCCGATCATATAACGGCTGATGAGATCCTCCGCTTCTTCCAAGCGTCCGGCGAGAACGGCGCGCTGGATATCGGGCAGCTTGGCCAGCGTAGCGCGGTTGTTCCGGTCGATAAACCGACCGTACCATAGGCTGTCCTCGTTCAATTGGATGCGGTCGATGTTCGCGTGGCCATAGACCATCGCGCCCAAGCGGCCGTTCCCCATCGGCAGCGCGTCGATCCAGCGTTCGGCCGCCTGGTTATAGGTCAGTCTATATGAATGTTTATCGGGCATCGGGCGCGAACCTCCTCTTACTGTTATACGGCTATGCTGTTTGGCGTGAGTTCGGTGGATCCGCTGCAGCGGCGGGAGGGTACACCGTGCGTTTCAAACCGATGACGCAGAACAGCGCGAGACACCCCACGATGAACTGCGCGGCGAATACCGCGTGATAACCATGTCCGTCCAGGTACCACCCGATAACCGCGCCCGCGAACGAGAACGGCAGCATGGCGAGATTCTTCGCGACTATCGGGCCGACGCTCTTCGCGGGATCGATCACTTCTAGGATGTACGCCTGGTAACCAACCAATCCGCTTCTAGTGAATCCGATAAGGAACATCGCGGCGGCGACCCATACGACGGGCGGTACGGATCCCGCGCCGTCCGCCGTTACAAGCGTCGTCAATCCTAACGCGGGGATCAGCAGCGCGGCGCTTTCAGCCGCGACCAGCATACGCTGCACCCCGA
>JAITDK010000137.1 GCA_031282605.1 Oscillospiraceae bacterium | reverse complement strand
ATCCCCTGTATCTTGTGCGGCGACGGATTCCCCCCTGAAAGCACGGGCGAGTTAACCGGCTCTATAGCCACCAGCTTAACGGACGCCTTCTTCCGCTTTAGATACTCTCCCGCCCCGGTCAGCGTGCCGCCGGTGCCTACGCCGGATACCAGAACGTCGATCCGGCCTTCGGTCGCTTCCCATATCTCCGGACCCGTGGTCTCACGATGGATCTTCGGGTTCGCCGGGTTGTCGAATTGCTGCAGTATCACGCCGCCGGGTATCTGCACCGCTAACTCTTCCGCGCGGCGCACTGCGCCCTTCATTCCCTGCGCTCCGGGCGTTAGTTCCAGCTCCGCGCCTAGCGCCTTGAGCAGACTGCGCCGCTCCAGACTCATCGTGTCCGGCATTACGATCACGATGGGGTATCCCTTCGCCGCCGCGACGAACGCCAGCCCAATCCCCGTGTTGCCTGACGACGGCTCGATAATCGTGTTGTCTTTACCGAGCCTGCCGGATGATTCGGCGTCCTCGATCATCGCCAGCGCTATGCGATCCTTTACGCTGCCCAGCGGGTTGAAGTATTCCAGCTTGAACAGCAGTTCGCTGCCGCTTAGCTTCGCTAGTTTCTCAAAGCGTCGCGGACGCAGTACCGGCGTTGCCCCTATCAAGTCGGTCAAATTCTCTACGATTCGCGCGCTCATGCCGACTCACGCTCCTTGATGTTGTCGTTAACGTCGCTCGCGAGCCACGCTTCGCTTAGCGGCAGCTCCACGTTTCGTGAGATATTCCTCGCGAAGTTGGTGTTCTGCAGCGACTTGTCAGCCTTGCGCGCCAGCTCGAACGCACCCGAATACCCCATGAAGTTGAACGCCTGGCCGAACAGCGGTATCGTCGGGATGCCCAGCCGTGTGACCCAGCCATTCGCGCCGACGTGCCCGCAGTACAGATCGGGCTTCAGCTTGCTAAGTATGTTCAACTCCTCGGCGGGCATACCGGCCGCCACTTCTATTAGCAGCTCGCCGTCGGTTACGTTCTCCAGGATATCCTCGACGAAGCGATCCACGTTGTGCGCCTTGACGCCCAGCAGCTTCATGCCAAGCGAGTGGAAGAACTCCGCCGTGGTGAGTATGCGCGTCTCGCCGCCGCCGACAAATATCGACTTGCCCTTCAGCCTCTCCTTTATGGGCGCTAGCGCTTCCTCAAGCTGCGCCGTCTCAATGGCGATCAGCCTCTCCGCCTCGTCCTCAAGGTGGAAATACTCCGCTATCTTGCGCAGCCATATGCCGGTGTTCTTAACGCCAATGGGCAGCGTGTCGATGATGTACGGCGTGCCGAACCTTTCCTTCAGGTGACCGAGCAAGTAATCGTCGTGAGTCGCGCAGACGGAGACGTTCAGCGCGGCCTCGCCGATGTGCTTGAGATCGTCCAGCGACGCGTGCAGCGGCAGGAAGCGTGGGTTCAATCCCAGCGCGTGTACCAGCCGGCACAGCTCCACCTCGTCGCCGTTGCTGTTCGAACCGACGTTGAACAGGTTGACCGTGCGGCTTTGCTTGAACCGGTCTCGCTCCTCGCCCTCATCCCTTGATCCGCTGGCGCGGTTGAGCGCCTTGTCGTACCTCTCGTACGGATCGATCAGGAAACGCAGCACCCCGTGATAGGCGCTGTCGTATCCGGACGCGACATAGCGGCTCTTGAACCCCTCGCAGTGGATGGGCACCAGCTTCGCGGAGACCTGATCCTCTAGCTCGCTGCACAACGAATCGATGTCGTCGCCTATGATGCCCGGTACGCATCCGTTCGCGATTATGATCGCCTCGGGGTGATACTGCTTCTCGGCGTAAAGAACGGCGCGGCGCAGTTTGTCTATTCCGCCTTGCACGACGTCCAGTTCGCCCATGTTGGTATGCAGCCAGATGAACTCCTCATCCTTCTTGCCCTTTGACGCGCGCATCGTGCGGCGCATACCGCCCATCGCGACATAGCGTGAGTTGCAGCCCAGCGGCGAGTGCGTGATCATCACGACGTTGGTCAGGGATGATACTATCCCACAGGCCAGACCCAGCTGACAGCCGCCGCTCTGATCGAACTTGCGCCTCTGCATCTGCGCGCAGCCGGACTTAACGTCCCCGCGCAGCTGTGAGCAGCTCCCGCAGAACGCGGAGCATACACCGATGCGCGTCTCACGCACGGGCGGCGCGAGTGTAGAGGTGAAACCATAGGATAATTCGTCCGAATACTTAGACATAAATCCTCCTTATCGCGCCGATACCAGATTTGTTATCAGATCCTCCACCAGCGTCAGCGCGCCGTTGAACCCGGCGATGCGCTTATTGAGAATCACGCGGTTGCTGACCGGGAACGCTACGGATAGGAAGCCCGCGTTCAGCGTCTCCGCCAGTCCGCGCTCTATTACGGAGCCGACGACATATGCGGGCGTCAGAGCGTTGTAATACTTCTCGTTGTGATTATCGGACCAGGCGCGGCGCACAGACTCGACCAGTTCCGATGGGTTGCGTTCGAACATCACGATGGGCTTGCGAACGGAATCGATGTCCTTGAACAGGTCGTCATACCGCGCCTGATCGTATTCATCATCGATGTCGTGGACGTTCGTGACGAACGGCAGCCAGCCCAGATCGTTGGCCAGGAAACGGGTTAACGGGTGTGCGTAATAACTATCCGCCGAGACGATCAGCCACCGCTGGAAGTCCAGGTCGGCGTATATATCCACGATCCGTTCGAGGAATGAATAGTATGTCCTCGTCTCGCGTGCGATTACGTCCTCAACGCGCGCGCGATCCAGATGCAGCGCATCCGCGACCTGGCGCAGGAACGCGCTCGTCGCGCCCGGGCCTATCGGTATCTCCGATTGGATATACGGGATACCATGCCTGCGCTCGAACGCCTTCGCGCTGTCGATGCCGGCTTGCGTCGAAAACACGATGTTAAGCCCGGCGCTTCCGTACTTGCGGATCGCCGCGACGCTCTCGCCGGATCCAAAGAAGGTGTTGGTCTTAACGCCGATAGACGCGAGCAGCGTCCGGAGTTCATCCAGGTTTCCCCGGAAGAACACGTCGTGACCGGGCACCACGCCCAGTATGTTGACGGTAGCGGGTTCCTTCTCGTCGGACTGCTCGATGATATTGTCGATCAGCGTGGTCATGATCGCGTCGTATCCGCGGTATGTGTTGCCGGAAAAGCCCGGCGTCGACGCGCCGATGACGCCGCGGTTCCGGTATCGGTTCGCCACCGCGACGGTGTCGTCGCCGATTATCTCTACTTGACAGCCGGATACCACTATGTATAGATCGGCGTCCAGCGCCTTGAGCGTAGATTCGATCTGCTCGGCCAGTCGATCCTCGCCGCCGAACACCACGTTGTTCTCCGCGATATTCGTCGTGGGGATCATGTTGCCGCCGCAGTATCCTATCCCGCGATATCCCGCCGCGAGGTTGTACGTGCCGGACAGCGCCGACGCGCAGCCGCCAGCCGCGTGCACGATGGGCACCGCGCGCGGTATGCCCTCGATAGTGGTGAGCGCTCCGCCCAGCGCGCAGGAGAATTTGGCGCGTTCAATGAAATCTGACAATCAGGGCACCGTCCTTTCGATATGGGAATCCGCTTCATCCTGCCGATGGTATACTAATGGCGTCTTATCGCGCCCTGATGCGGCCGCCGCATCTTAGCTAAATTAATCATACTATACACCTGGGAATAATATGCGTAAGTTTAGCCCACAAACAAGCGTTTGTCAAGAAAAATGTGTCGTTCATTTTATGTGGAATATTAACAACTCGTCGGCAAACCGCCGCCGGAGATGTCGAATCCCTGCATTACCTATTGACAAACCATGAAATATATGATACACTATACGCGTTTATCCGGGTATTTAAAAAGTCGGGAGGGGATTATTTTATGAGGAAGATCAAGAAATGGCTGGCGCCGCTGTTGGTGTCCGCGCTGATGCTGGGCGGCGTTTCATCGGCGCTGGCGCAGGACGCGCAGAATGTATTAAGGTGGACGTCGCCGGGCGAGGTTACGACGATGGACTCCGGCAAGAGCTATGATGTAATATCCGGCGAGGCTATCAGCTTCTTCCAGGAGAGCCTGTATCGGCTCGACGCGCAGAGCCAGCCTATACCCGCGCTGGCCGCCGAGCTGCCTAAGGTCAGCGAGGACGGCTTGACGCTGAATATCGCCATACGCGACGACGCCTACTACTCCGACGGCACGAAGATTACCGCCGCCGACGTTGTGTACGCCGCGCGGCGCGTGGTCGATCCGGCCACCGGTTCCCAGAGCGCGAAGGATCTGTCGTTCCTGGCGAACGGCGCGGCCGTCGCCGCCGGCGAAGCCCCGGTCGATACGCTGGGCATTAAGGCGCTGTCCGACACGGAGCTTGAGATCACGCTAACCGCGCCGAACAGCTACATCAACCAGGAGCTTAGTTCCTCGCTGCTCGCGCCGGTGAACCAGGCGTTCGCCGAAGCGCAGGGCGCGAACTACGGTCTATCCGCCGACGCGCTGCTGTACTCCGGCCCGTTCGCGCTGTCCGGCTGGAACGGCACGGATATCTCCTGGCAGTACGTGAAGAATCCCTATTACTGGGACAAGGATAATATCTATTTCGACGTGATCGACGTGCAGGTGGTTAAGGAAGTCGCCACTGGCGTTAACCTGTATGAGGCGGGCGAGCTGGACGGCGCGCGCATCTCCGGCGACTACGTCAACCTGTACGACGGTACGGACGATCTGTGGATCATACCGACGCTGCGCATGACCAACCTGGAGTTGGGCGTCTCGTCCAGCGAGCCGCTGCAGAACCTGAACCTGCGCAAGGCACTGCTGTACTCGATAAACCGGGACGAACTGTCCATCGCCATACTCAACGGTACGGACGCTCCAGCGGTGGCCACGATTCCTGACGGCATCGCCTCCAATCCGGAGAACGGCAAGAGCGTCGCCGAGGACTTCGGCGGCCAGATATACTACGACACCGCCAAGGCGCAGGAGTATTTCGCCAAGGCGCTTGAGGAACTAGGCGTCGACGAGGTTACGCTGGAGCTGGTCACCAGCGACGAAGACAAGCAGATCAAGGAAGGACAGTACCTGCAGAGCGTGTTTGAAACGAATCTGCCGGGACTTAAGATAGAGCTGTCGAACGTGCCTTCGTCCGTGCGGTTCGAGATTATGATGGCGTACGACTTCGATCTGGCGCTGGGCGGATGGTCCGGGCGCTACGATCCCACCAGCTATATCAAGCAGTTTGAGACCAGTTACGAGCACAACCACGGCAAGTGGGTCTCCCCCGAACTGACCGAATGGGTCAACCAGCTGGAGACGACGGACGGACTGGACTTCGCGCTGCGCTGGGAGCATCTGCGCCAGGCGAATCAGTACCTGATCGACAACGCGGTGGTCGTGCCGCTGGTGCAGGCCTCCTATACCTACCTGATTACCCCGAGGCTCAAGGGCGTCGTTACCCACGTGCTGGGCACCGCGGCCGATGTGACCCGCGCATACTTCGAGGATTGACAGGATTCGGCAAACGAGGTACTATACCTATAATATGGGGAATGGGCGGCTTCTCATAGCCGCCCTGTTTCGTGAATAATCCTAAGGATGGAATCATTTTTATGAAACGCTGGGCGCTCTATATCTCACGCCGCCTGCTATATATGGCCGTGACGCTGTGGCTGATCATCACGGCGACATTCCTGCTGATGAGCCTGCTGCCCGGTTCGCCGTACAATTACAGGGATCAGCTGTCCCAGGCGCAGATTGATATCCTCGACCAGAAGTATGGGCTGAATCAGCCGCTTGCCGTTCGCTACGTCACATACCTGCGCAACATACTGCATGGCGACTTCGGCATATCGCTGCAGTTTTCCGACCAACCCATAACCAAGCTGCTCGCTAACCGCGTGGGTCCGTCCATGCGGCTGGGACTGCAGGCCGTGGCGTTCGGCACGGTCGTCGGGACGATCCTCGGCGTGATCGCGGCGATGCGTCAGAATACTTGGATCGATACGTTCAGCTCCCTGTTCGCGATTATCGGACGGTCGACGCCCAACTTCGTCGTGGCCGTGATATTGCAGTTCACGTTCGCCGTGTCGCTGAAGCTGCTGCCCATCGGTTTATGGAAGGACGGTTTCCGTTCGACTATACTGCCCACGCTGGCGCTATCCATATCGCCCATGGCGGATGCGGCGCGGTTTATCCGAACCGAGATGGTAGAGGTGCTCGGCAGCGACTATATCGAGCTGGCGCGCGCCAAGGGTATGAGCGAGACTCGTCTGGCGTTCACCCACGGCCTGCGCAACGCGCTGATACCGCTGGTCACGATCATCGGCCCGATGACCGTATCGCTGATGACCGGATCGCTGGTAGTCGAGAACATATTCGCTATACCCGGCATAGGCGAGCAATTTACTAAATCTATACTATCCAATGATTATTATACTATCATGGCGGTGACGATACTGTATTCGTCGCTGCTGCTCGCGGTTATATTCGTAATGGACGTGCTGTACCAGGTGATCGATCCGCGCGTCAGGGTGGAGGCGGACGCATGAACGAGCGGACGCTACCGTGTGAACGACCGGACACGTTGCCGGACGAACTGTTTCGGCTGCGCGGCGCGGTTCCGGCTGATGAGGTTGGCGCGGTTCGCGCGTCGTCGTTCGGTTTCTTTCAGGACGCGTGGAGGCGGCTGCGCCGCAACAAGGCCGCCGTCGGTTCGATCATAGTGCTGACTGTCGTCGTCATACTGGCATACTCCGCGCCCCTCATCGCGCCGTACAACCCCAACATGCAGAACGTGCCCTACGCAAACCTGCCGCCCCGCATACCCGGCATATCCGTCAACGGGATGAATGGCAAGATACCCATGCGCGGTCAATGGGTGGATCGATATGCGCTGGCGAACGTGCCGGACGACGTGCATTACCTGTTTGGAACGGATGAGTTCGGGCGGGACTTGCTGTCCCGCGCGCTGTATGGCACGCGCATATCGCTGACAATCGCGTTTATAGCCGCGCTGCTGGATCTTTCGATCGGCGTGTCGTTCGGTCTGTTCAGCGCTATGCGTGGCGGAGCGGTTGATTCCATAATGCAGCGATTGCTGGAGATACTGACGGGAATACCCTCGCTGGTGCTCGTCGTGCTGATGCTGCTGGTGTTTAAGCCCGGTATGGTGTCGATAGTGCTGGCGCTGGCTATGTCGGCGTGGGCGCCCATGGCGCGCATAGTCCGCGCGCAGACGCTCCGACTGAAAAGGATGGAGTACGTGCTCGCGGCGCGCGCGCTGGGTATGTCGCGTTTTAGGATCGCGCTGTCGCACGTGCTGCCCAACATAAGTGGAACGGTCGTCGTGCGCGCGATGTTCTCGATACCGTACGCCATATTCTTTGAAACGTTCCTAAGCTTCATCGGCGTGGGTATGCGTATCCCGAACGCGTCGATAGGCACACTGCTCAACGGCGGGTACAAGGTGTTCCGCATCTACTCCTACCAGATGTGGATACCGGCGGTGATACTGTGCGTGATCATGCTGGCGTTCAATCTGTTCGCCGACGGTCTGCGCGACGCTCTCGATCCGAAGATGAAGGAACAGGGTGACGCGCATGAGTGATCGACACGCCGCAGGTAACAGGAACAGTAGTAATCGATTAGAAGTGCGCGAGCTTTCGGTGTCATTCTCCACATATTTGGGTGTGGTGCGGGCTGTGCGCGGGGTCAGTTTCGACCTTAGGCAGGGCGAAACGATGGCCCTGGTGGGCGAATCGGGCAGCGGCAAGACCGTCACATGCCGCGCCGTGATGCGGTTGCTGGCGAAGAACGCGTCGCTCGACAGCGGGTCGATATCGCTGGACGGAACAGACCTGCTGAAACTGAACCGCCGCGAGATGCGCGATGTGCGAGGCAACGACGTGGCGATGATATTCCAGGATCCGATGACTTCGCTGAATCCCACGATGAAGATAGGCAGGCAGATAGGCGAGGCGGTTCGGCTGCATAACAATGTCAGCCGAGCCAAAGCGAAGTCCCGTGCGCTGGAACTGCTAGACCTGGTGGGCATAGAGGATCCAGCGCGGCGGTATCATCAGTATCCGCATCAGTTCTCCGGTGGTCAGCGCCAGCGCGTCGTGATCGCCATTGCGCTGGCGTGCGACCCGAAGGTGCTGATCGCCGACGAACCGACCACCGCGCTGGACGTTACGATGCAGGCGCAGATACTCGACCTGTTCAAGGAGCTGAAGCGGCGTACGGGCGCGTCGATACTGTTCGTGACGCACGATCTGGGCGTAGTCGCGAACGTGGCGGATCGTGTGGCCGTGATGTACGCGGGTCGGATCGTCGAGATCGGCACGTCGGACGAGATATTCTACGACCCGCGTCATCCATACACGTGGGGGCTGCTCTCGTCGCTGCCCGCGCTGGCGCAGGACGGCAGGCTGTACGCGATACCAGGCGCGCCGCCCGATCTGATATACCCGCCGACGGGCGACGCGTTCGCGCCGCGCAACGAGTACGCGCTGGCCATTGACGATTTAGCGGAACCGCCGCTGATACGCGTAACGCCTACCCACTACGCCGCGACATGGCTGCTCGATCCGCGTGCGCCGGCGGTCGAACCGCCGCCGGAAGTCGCGCGCAGACAGCGGCTCTACGCGGACAGGCAGGTGAATATATGACTGCGCCGCTGCTCCAGCTGGAGCGCGTCTGTCACGATTATGACACGGAGAGCCGCCGAGCGATCCGCGCGGTGGACGGCGTATCGTTCGATATCCATGAGGGCGAGACGTTCGGTTTGGTGGGCGAGTCCGGGTGCGGCAAGACGACCACGGGTCGGATGATAGTCAAGCTGCTGCCCGTCACGTCCGGGACGATACGGTTCGACGGGCGGGACGTCGCCGGGTTAACGTCGCGCAATGATCTGATGCGGTTCAGGCGCGAGGCGCAGATTGTGTTCCAGGATCCGTACGCCTCGCTGGATCCGCGCAAGAAGGTGCGCGATATCGTCGCGGAAGGGTTGGACGCTCATCGACTAACCGCTTCGAGGGATGAACGAGAGGGTTTGGTGGCTGAGCAGCTGCGTTCGGTAGGGCTGAACCCCGACTTCATGACGCGATACCCGCATGAATTCTCCGGCGGTCAACGGCAGCGCATAGGCATCGCCCGGGCGCTGGCGGTAGGACCGCGGTTTGTGGTATGCGACGAACCGATATCCGCGCTGGATGTATCGATTCAGGCGCAGATTGTCAACCTGTTAAAGGATCTGCAGGTCGAAAAAAGGCTGACGATGCTGTTCATAGCGCACGATTTGTCGATGGTGAGGTATGTATCCGACAGGATCGGGGTGATGTATCGCGGACGCTTGGTAGAGATAGGCCCGGCGGAGGCGGTGTATCACGATCCGATTCATCCATATACAAAGAGTCTGCTGTCCGCGATACCGCTGCCGGAACCGATGGTGGAAAGGCTGCGGCGGCGCGTGCCGTACCGCCAGGACGACGGCGCGGGCGTTTGCGCGATGAGGCAGGCGCGACCCGGCAGGTTTGTCTACTGCGACGACGCGGGGCGTTTTGGTTGATTGTCGATCAAATAAATATGTGGAGGAATGGCAGACATGAGCAGGAGAGACGCGATTGTTTCCTATGTGGACGCCGTCGGGCATGAGTACAAGCGGATCGCGCTGGATATCCACGCGAAACCCGAGGTAAGCAACTATGAGTTCTTCGCGTGCGAGCGACTATCCAGTCAGTTGAGGGACAAAGGCTTTGACGTGACGGTCGACGTAGCGGGACATCGAACGGGTTTTATTGCCGTGTATAAGTCAGGCAAGCCGGGTCCGGTCATCGCGTATCTGGCGGAATATGACGCGCTGGCCGGCCTGGGGCACGGTTGCGGGCATAATCTATTTGGAGCGACGTCGTCGTTGGCGGGCGACGCGCTGAAGCAGGTGATCGACGAAGTAGGGGGCGAGGTGCGCGTATACGGCACGCCCGGCGAGGAAGGCGGCGAAAACGGCGGCGCGAAGGCGAATTATGTGCGGGAAGGGTTGTTCAAGGATGTGGATGCGGCGCTGTGTATCCATCCTGGCGCGGATAAGCACGGATTGACGTCTGACGCGTTGGCGATAGATTGCGTCAACATTGAGTTCTGGGGGAAGTCCGCGCACGCCGCGGGGGTTCCGGAGAAGGGGATCAACGCGCTGGATGCGCTCATTCTGACGTATAACGGGATTAACGCGCTGCGTCAGCATGTCACGTCTGACGTAAGGATGCACGGTATAATTACAGACGGAGGCAAGGCTCCGAACTCCGTGCCCGATTACGCGAAGGCGCAGTTTTATCTGCGTGCGGCGAAGGCGGCTACGCTGGAAGAGGTATACGCGAAGGTTGCGAGGATAGTCGAAGGCGCGGCGTTGATGACGGGGGCGAAGGGAAAGATGGAGCCGTATCAGCCGCGGTGTGAGGATATGATAAAGACGCCGTCGTTGGACGCGATTTATCAGAAGAATCTTGAGTATTTCGGCGAGACGATCACGCCGCCGGAGAAGTCTGGCGGCATTGGTTCGACCGATGTGGGCAATGTGTCGCATGTTGTTCCGACGATGCATCCGCATATCCGTATCACGGACAGGCCTGTTCCCGGTCACAGCGAAGAGATGAAGGCGGCGTCCTGTTCGGAGCAAGGGCTTGAGTCGATATTATTGGGAGCGAAACTGTTGGCGTTTACCGCGCTGGATTTGATAGAGGATCCGGCGCTGCTGGCGACGGTCAAGGCGGATCACGCGCGGGCGGTGCAAGGGTAACGACTGCGGTTGCCGGGGGGGACCTACTCTGTCGCTGCGGCTGCATCTCCCCTAGGGGAGCGATGGAGGTTGGGGGAACCAACTGCGCTCCGGAACAGACTATCCAGGTACAACCGGCAATCCGAAGCCGGTAGAATGTGTATCACGATGGTCCAGGCGAAGCCTGGTCAGGTTTCGAAAGGGCGGATAGCCCTTCG